>CBDVBC010000103.1:0-5919 GCA_965372125.1 Candidatus Hermodarchaeota archaeon
AAACCAGAGTGTCTCCTTCGATCCGGGTTTCATCGATTTCGAATAGATGTCAAGATAATCCTCGTGCTCCTCGCCCTCTCCGGTCTTCTCGAATCCTCGTCTTTCAAGCAGCTTCAACGCGAACTTCATTTGTTTCTCTGATAATTCCACGTGATCACCCAATCCATACAGAAAAGAATGTGATAACCGCAACCTCGTTAAGCCGCTTATAAACATTATGTCATTTCATCATTGCATTAGGGTCGATGTTGCCATTCCTTCACACTTTCGGTGAACTAACCAAGTCAGCCCTGATTTTCTCAGGGTCAATATATCTTCGAAGAACCTTGAGCTCATTCTCCGGCGGATTTGGTGTTATTATCAGGTGCTTGGGGATTCGGAAGGTAAAGCCTGTTTTTGATTTTACAGTATCTATCTCGATTCCTGGGTGAATTGACTTCAAGTGGATTTGCTTGGTTGCTCTGCTAAATTTGAAAACACAGAGGTCAGTTACAATTATGTCGGGACCTCCATGTCGCCGCCCCTTAGAATGTGGAATCCACCCTGGGCTTGTAGTAAATGGTAATTGTTCTACAAGGCATCGCTGGCTATGACGCGGTCTCCAAGAAATAACACGTCTGAAGCTTCGAATCATCAATGGACCCCCCGCTCCTCCTGGCAAGCGAACCTTCGGGCGAGAAGAGTCGTTCCCAATTATACTCATATTTAAGCTGCCAAACTTGTCGATTTGTATGCCACCAAGAAAGGCGACATCCATTCGACCACGATTCGCTAGGTCAAAAATCTCGGGGAAGGTGATCGCGTTGGCGCAGCGGTCAAAGAGGTGGGGATCTCCAGTAGAATAGGGTAATCTGAGAGGCTGAGGGTTTACTGTGCCCAGAATCGTGAAATAGAGGAGGTTGGGGGCATGGGTGGCTTTTGCGAGTAAAGTAGCCATCATCTGGACAGGGCTTGCCACGCCAGTGAACACTCGCTCGCCATCCTTTAGCTGACGGGCTAATGTCGTAATTATTAACTCAGGAAAACTGAAACTCATTTTAATCCTCCTCGATTCTGTGGGTCTCTAATCCACTCTGGCGGCTTACCAACCTTCGCAATGAACTCTTCATGAGTAGCACAACCGAAGATATATTCGTCGAGGTATTGTGCGAACCCGTCTGCGGTTCTTGCCGACTGTTGATACAGCGTGATGTGATCATGATTGACTTCATAGCGTTTGTTCAGTGCAGTGGGCGCTGCACCGAAGGGAACCTGAACCACCGCGTCAACGAGGAAGTGAGGAATCGTAATGCGACTAGGATCTAGTGTTCCTGTCTCTACTATTTCTTCAACAGTCACTATAACTTTCTGACAAGCTTGAGCGGTGGTTAACGTGAATACTGGCCAAGGCTCGTCCAAAACAATATTCCCCTGCTCATCAGCTGCATGGGCATGAAGAACCAGAACATCGGGCCGCAGGGCTGATACAAGCACCACTGTCTCATCCGGGTTGTAAGGTGAGGTCATGACCCTGTAGTCTTTTCGTACCTTCAGTAGATCTGATCCTCGGAAATCCGGAATCGGCATGAAGGGGATTCCGTAGGCACCAGCCCGTAACGCCATACAGACGGCGTAACCCATACTCTCCTTTGCCTTTATTCTACCTGCCTCTACTGCCGAGCGGAACCGCCGCATTGTGGCAAATCCTTGATTTGACATGAAACCAAGAAAGTAGAATTCAACCTCCTCTGCACAACCCGCTCCAATCAACTGGTCAATGGCTAACCCATTAGGAGCAGAGACCAACCGGAGCCTACGTCGTCGTGCTCTGATAATCTCGTGAACCGCAGCCATCGGAGATCTGTTAGCTAATATTCCCTCTAAGTAGATTTGACTTCCATCAGGGACTAGCCGCTGTATAGCTTTGTCTAAGGTCATCACTTTTCCTGAGCCTATCATACAAATCCGCGCCGTATTCTTCTCCCGCTTTGTGTTGGAAAGGCTTTGTTATTTTTCGAAGGGCAACCTGATTCTAATCCACCCCTTCCTTACCAGCCAAACCAGCCCAACAATGAATGAAATTACTATCAAGAAGAATTCTACTTGCCATACCGACACGGGCACCCCAAAGAAGATGATTGAAGGTAGAGGGTCGAAAAGATTAGCATTCATCCCGAAAACATTGGTTACTACTGTGATAAACGCGGTAAGGACCGTGATTGACGTAAGCGTGAGGATGACCTTGTTTAACCGGTTTGAGAGAAGTACACTGTGCAATGAAACAAGATCCGACATAGCACGAGATTGGATTTCAAGTGTCTGTTGTTGACGTTCCAAATCTGTCTGTGATGCTTGAATGAGTGCCGTTATTTTCCGGTCTGAGAGATCGAGATGGCGCGGTACATGTTGAAGCATAATGTCAACTATTCCTCGCTGGTCTAGTAGGTGGTTGTAGGCTTTACCAAGGGTTTTCCGTAGTCTTGTTATTTCCGATAGTAGTTCATTGATGTCCACTTCAGTGAAGCGCCCTGAGAGTTCTGTAGCCTTCGAGACAATCCCTCTAATTGTCACAGAGTTCATTTCCACGATTTCCTGCAGAATCCGAACCGTAACCATTGATGCCGTGACCTGGCGCCCGGCTCTGGTAAAGTTCCGTATCGTTTCTTCAACTTCATTTATTGATTTCAGTGGAAGATGGTCACCAATAGTGATAACAACGCGTTCGCCTAAGAGAATTAAATGTGACTTGTATAAAATGGAAGGCTGGGCGACCATCAATGGTAGATGCAGAGCTGAGAAAACGTAAAACCTGTGGTACTTCGTAGAACCGTGGGGAACGTGCTTCATTACTGCAGTTAAACTCTTGATGTCAATGTTCTTGGAGGCGACTGCTGAGAGGTAATGGCATAGCGACGATAGCGCTTTGTCGTTTGGGCTCGTCACAGTTATCCACAGTAAATCTGGCTGCGTTGAATATTCCGCTAGTTCTTCCAGCCGGGCTATCTTATTACACTCACCTTGATCAACCATGAAAACCCTAATCATAAAATCAGTACCCCCGTCTGATGCCTTTGTGTTCTAACTATTTCCTTAGCCGTTAACAACCTTAGTGATATCTTGTGCGTTTCTATTGGATTCTCCGTATTATTCCCCTCCTTAAAGTGCTCCTCTATAAAATATTGTGCCAAGGCTTATTCCTTAAAGCAAAATTGGATTTCTTGGAACTGGTCAATTAGTTTGTGTACTCGAGGTTTTACCTGTTTGGGGGATTCCCGATCGATGAGGAGCGCACTAACTAATTCAGCGACCTCTATCATTTCCGGTTCTTTCATACCTAATCTTGTTAGTTCTTGGGAGCCTAGCCTTACACCAATATCAGCAATAATATCTGCAGCTTCCAATTGGTCTCGGATACGCAGCCCCTCTTCGCTGTTTTCCACGTGAAGAAGCACTTGGTGAGACTCTGTGAATCCCTGCTCAGCCCCAACAACAAGTATTCCGCGTTCGTGTAAGGATTTGGCTAGTGTTTGAGCGTTGAGCACCACCTGCCTTGCGTATTCCTCACCAAAAGAGAGCAACTCAGCTAAAGCAACTCCGAGTCCAGCAACCCGGTTCATGTGAAAATTATCAACAAGAACCGGTGGAGCTCGTAATGTCAAATCAATCTGCTCCGCGAGTTCCATGTTCTCTCTCACCAGCAAGATTCCTCCCTGCGGGCCAAAAAGCGTTTTATGGGTGCTTCCCAGCAAAATTTCAGCTCCTTCTCCGAAGGGGTCTTGGAACTGGCGCCCAGCGATGAGGCCCAACACGTGTGAGCCGTCATAGACAGGAACAGCTTCCACACTACATGCTGCTTTAGCTACCTCTCGAACGGGGTGGGGGAAGGGAAACAAGCTGGCACCAAAAATCACCAGTCGCGGCTTCACCTCCTCGATAAGCTCCACTGCACCTTCTTTGTCCATTGTATAACGATCTTGGTGATAAGGGAAGTAATGGATATCCATCGGAAAACGAGCTTGTAGATTGAGCGGATATCCGCCATTTTCGACATTAGAGATTACTACGGTGTCGCCAGGTTCTAAAAGCCCCATCAGTGCCGCCATTAGGGCCATATGACCTGATAACGCTCGAACGTTAGCATACCTGGCACCGTAGAGTTGTTTCGCTGCCTCTACAGCTAGTTGCTCGACCTGCTCGGTAAACTGCTGGCCGCCATACCACGGCTCATCCCAGTAATAACGGTGGCCGAAATCTGAGGCAAGCATCCGCCGTACTAGTGGACTGGTCACGTTTTCTGAGGGAATTAGATTCAAACATCGGCGCCGCCACTTCTCATGTTCGGTGAGGGTTTCACGAAGTTTTCGGGCAATTACTTCACCCATACTATTATACCTCCATTGAATCGTTCTAACTCGTTACGAAGCCTTTTCTACTTTACGCGTTAGCATGCCCTTCAGTAGAGGTAATTAATAGAATGAAAGACGGCCAGCAAGACGTAATAGAACCCTCTAATCAGCAGAAGGTTCGGTTGGCAGCCCTCTGGTCGGCCTGGCAGATTGGCGGCAACCTAGTCTGGTCCTGTACCGGAGTTCTTGCAGATACCCTCGGGGCCACAGGTGTTGAGCAATCCCTAGTTACTGGAACGCGAACCCTGGGCAACGCATCACTCCAAGGAGTATGGGGAAGCCTCTCTGATCGCTATGGCCGCCGCCCATTCCTCCTCATTGGCTTGCTCGCTGTTGGGATGGCCGCCGCTCTGATGCCCTTGGCTAGAACGGCGATTGAACTAATACTTCTTCTTCTTGTGCCCACAATTATAGGAAGTGCTGCGATTCCCGCCTGGAACGGGCTACTGGGTGATATAACCAGCCTAGAAAGGCGGGGTAGATTCATCGGTCTCATCACAGCAATTGGAACAGTCGCCTCTGCTGTAGCCCTCTTCATAGTGGGATATTACTCTGTCTCTCTTGGTTTATCAGGTGCAAGTCAGTACTATATCCCACTCTACACCTCTGCAGCAATCACGGTTATCGCTGTAGTATGTGTGCTCTGTTTAAGTGAAACAATGCAACGTACAAAACGAAGCGTCTTCAATTTTCGTGCTGCAGTCAGGGGTACACCACGATTCCTCCCGTTTCTCTTGATCAACGCTATATTTTTTTGCGCTATGGGTGCAGCGTGGCCGCTCTTCCCTAAAATAACCAATCTTTACGCAAACGTATTCCAGGTGTTGCTCCTGACTGCGCTCTTCAGTCTCTGCTCTGGAGTTGCAGTGTTACTTGGTGGGACAATCATTGACCGTTTGGGACGCAAAGGGGTTCTCTTTATTAGCCGGTTCTTCATATTTCTCGCCCCGCTGTCCCAGGCGATCGCTGCCATCACAGACAATATCTGGTTCCTCGTCCCAACCCAAGTTTTTGGGGGTGGTCTCACGGGCCTTTTCATCGTTTCTTCGACGGCGTGGTTGTTGGATTCATCACCCGTGAAGGATCGCGGCAGTGTTACGGCGTTATTTAATCTAGTTATAGGTGTTACAAGCTTTGCCGGTGCGCTTATCTCGGGGATTATTCTCGATTGGCTCTGCCTTTTCTGGGATTACAAATTCGTGTTGATAATGATGATGCTCACAATCGTCATTATTCGTATTATAACCTCTACAGGATATATCGCCGTAAACGAAACACTCACGAAGCTCAGGTCGTAACTCTTCAGTACACGAAATCACTTTGTGCGTGGTTTTCTACTGTGCAAGGCTTTAACGAGATTTATGTAAAAGGAAACTACCTTTGGGATGCTTTCCAGTAAGACGTACTCATTGGAGCCATGTATATTATTTCCTACCGGGCCGTAGTCGATAGCTTCTACAGGACGATCTGTGAAGTGTCGATTATCTGAGGCGCCCCCCATCTCAACGAGGCTACTATCAAGTCCGAGTTGCCT
>CBDVBC010000104.1:0-5878 GCA_965372125.1 Candidatus Hermodarchaeota archaeon
CTCCCCAGCTCATACAGTCAGCTCTCAGCAGACGCAGTTCTCGTGACACACCCGCACGTAGACCACTATGAACCCTCATCGATTGACCTGATCCAAAAGACGGGTACGGTGAACGTTTTCCCTGAGAACATGACAGACGCCATTACCCTCTACAGTGGGACTGGTGTTAACCCTGGAGACCAAATTCAGGTCGGACACTTCAGCATCACAGCCTTCTATATGTACACTTTTGGTCTAGAAGGAGATCCAGCTAGTCACCCAGTAGAAGCGAACTGGACAAGCTACATCGTCGACATTAACGGGTTCACCTTCTTCCACGCCGGGGATTCGAAGAACATCCCTGAGTACAGCCAGCTCTCCTCCATCGAGGTTGCCCTCCTCCCCCTGGGTCCTGGTTGCCAGACCATGACTGACATGGAGGTCGTTGAAGCCCTCCAAGAAATCGACCCACAATATTTTGTACCCATCCACTATAATGATGTGGTCGATGCTGATGCAACATTCATCGCAACTTATGGTACACTGATCACATCATCAGGATGCGAAATAGTGAGCCTCGAATACTTCCATATTTCACCGCACATGTTCTAATATCAAAGACACAGGTAATAACGCATGTCTTGCACAGTAACACTAGACTGGTCAGGAATTTCTGATGTCTATCTGCTGCCTTATTAAGAGGTAGTGCGTCAGAGAGTTCCTTCAAGCCAATTCACCTGGGTAATGTATCTTGAACCTTTCCTGGCAGAAGATTGGGGCACTCTGTGGCATCCTCGGACCAGTCCTTTTCACTCTGTTCATAGTTCTGGCAATACTTGTCTATCCGGGAGAATACAACTTCCTGTTGCATCATCTCAGCAACCTTGGATTAACTGAAACAGGTGGGGTTCCCTCCCCACTGAACTACATTCTCCTCGCTCTAGCGTACTCCTCTGCCGCTGTCTGCATGGTACCCTTCTGGCTATCCCTTCGGACCCTCTTCAACGAGCCGAGGAGACTCTACCACACTAGCTTGATCGGCAGCATATCGGGAATCATTGCGGCATTATTCCTTTCGGTTAGCGCTTTTCTTCCAGGGAATCTTCTTTTCCAGCAGCACCGTTGGGCATCCATCTTTTTCTTCTTCTTCCTTTCCTCAGCAATCCTCGTTTACTCCTACGCTATAATAGTCAGCAAGGATTACGGAAACCTTTATGCACTCGTCGGAGTGGCGGTCGTGGCACTCCTTTATCTCCATGCAATTGTACCAGGCCTCGAATCACCCACAGTACAAAAAGTTGTAATGTTTAGCCTCATTTTTTGGTCAGCATTCCAAGGTATCAAACTACTTAACATATTCAGGTGAAGCGTTCAAATTATTAAGGTAAAACCGCACAATAGGAAATCCACGGTTCCGTTTCAAGGGATGATACATCATGAAACTGTCATGGAAAATGATTGGAGCCCTCTGCGGAGTGATTGGTCCCCTTCTCTTTGTCATCATCACTGCCGTCGCGATGGTTGTTCGCCCAACTGGGTACAACTTCTTCCTCGAGCCCTTCAGTGCACTGGGGCTCACCGTGACCAATGGGTTCCCGTCGATGCTAAATTATTACCTCTTTGTGGCAGCCTGCACCATTGTTGCCGTCTGCATGATTCCCTTTTGGTTTGCCTTGCGGAGCCTTTTCACCGAGACAACCTTTGTCAGGGTGACCGGCTGGATTGGCACCATCATCGGGTTGGCCTCGGTGCCCTTCCTCTCAGGCCTCGCAATTCTAGCCGCCGACGCGTTTCACTTTGAGCATGGGCTGGTTACGACGATATTCTTCCTGCTGATCTCCTCGGCAGTCATCATATACTCGATTGCTATATCAGTGGACAATGATTATACCTGGTTGTATGCGATTCCAGGAATCGTCATCGGTGTCATCTGCTGCATCTATGTGCTGGCACCCTCCACTCCGCCCTTTGACGCCCTCGGATCAGCCGCCATGCAAAAGGTCGTTGTCTACGGTCTGGTCAGCTTTTCAAGCTATTAAGCTCATCCAAGAGTTCAAGTAATCAGAAAGAGAACCAGATTGCAGGTGAAGCTCTAACCGGGGTTTCCTCTCCCTTCTTTTTCAGGCTCCTGAGGTATGTACCATAGTGGGTTTTTTGGAACAAGAAGACACTTAAGGTACCCCTATACACTGCTTCTACTCCGCTGTGAACAGCCAAGTCTCTACTGAGGTGTATCTTGATTCTATCTAAACCGAAAATCGGGGCTGTCTGCGGCATCCTTTCCGGGGTCGTATACGTTCTTTTCACCGTGCTAGCTATGAGGGTCTTCCCTGGGGGATTCGACCTTGTCTGGGGTTACATGAGTACACTTGGGATTACCGAGACCGCCGCTGGGGTTCCCTCTCCGCTGAACTTTCTTCTATATGCCACAGCTTGCACGGGCGCAGCTGTACTTTCGATTCCATTCTGGTTGATCTTACAGCGGGCCTTCCCTGAACCTCGAAGAGCCATGCACACCAGCATTATTGGCACTATTTTTGGAGTTGCCGCAGCCCCCTTCATCGCATTCGCCGGGCTCACCCCTGGAAACCTCATGATAGACCTACATCGCCTAGTATCTATTTTCTTCTTCCTTTTCTTCACCATTGCGGTTTTGATCTACTCCTATGCTATAATCTTGAGCAAAGACATCGAGAACCGTTATGCCGTCTTTGGGATTGTAGCCTTTAGCCTCTGCTTCCTACACATCGCTGGACCCTTGGTTGGGTTACCACAGATTCAAAAAATCGCCGTCTATAGCCTGTTCCTGTGGCCCTTATTCCAAGGCACCAAACTCTTCCGAATCTTCAGGATAACACCTGGCCGAGTTGGATTACCAAGCCTATCCCTAAAACCCCTTCTCAAACCCTTTCATCTTACCTTGATTCGGCGATTTCCTTCACCGAGAATGGGTGGTGCTAGTCCTTGCGGAGGTACCAGATGCTCACTAGTAAGACAATGGTGAGCTCCTACGCTATCCTCTAGGGCAAAGACTTCGACGACAAGGGCAATCAAGTCGTCAAAGTTTGCGTATTTGTCCATGTTCCTGATGCTCATTCCAAACTTCATAGGAATAGATGAACTACGATGATGGCTTAAAAATGAAACGTGATTTCCCCTTAGGGTGATCCTGTTCGAGGCGTTTCGGTACCCAGAGGTTATTCACGAAATTTAGGTTTATTATTCACAAAAACAGTTATAACCACATCTTAGCCCGTTCACCGAAGGCAGGCGGTTCCCATGACGAAGCCCATTACACTAGACGACCTCCGATTAACCATCAACGAGGCAAAGACCGACATCGCAAGGACCCTACGTGCTATTGCTCATCCCAAGCGATTAGAGATTCTGACCTCCCTGGTCGATAACCCCATGAGCTTTGTCGACTTGCTGAAAACCACTCAGATCAGCCGGACAGCCCTCGCTAATCATCTTTCCCAGCTCATCGGACGAGGCCTCGTCGAACGAGTGGAAAGGGGTTCATATCAGATCACGACGGATGGCAGAGAACTACTCCACTCAGTCGTGGAGTCCTATGTAGACTCCCAAATCAGGATCAGTAATGGTCGTCGGCGCATCATGGAACGCTATGCTGGAACTCGAAGGAGAAGTATTCGTTTGAAGAAACTTGACAAGCTCTACTTTAAGGATCGTTGGGTATCCCATCTGGGCTGCCTAGAAGGCTGTGCTCACTATCTTGGCATTGATGTGTCAACCCCCTGGTTGTATGGTGCAACGGGACATGCTTTCATCCTCAACATTGCCAAAGACCTCTGCCCGAGCGGACCAACCGCATGGAAGACTTCCATGCTCTTTGAATTAGCAGAAAATCTTGGATGTAAAATCCAAGGAATCTTTACAACCAAGGAGAACCCCAAATACGAACAAGAAAAGGAGAACGCGTGGACCTTCGTCCGGAAGGCCATTGATGCTGGGTTGCCAGTTTATGCCTGGCAAATCGGCGACATAGCCGACTTTTACATCATTTACGGGTACGACGACACAGGATACTATTACAAGGGTTATTATCAGGAGGAGGGGGCAGGACCGAAGCCTTGGAAGGAAATCGGCCAGATGCTGCTGGAAGTCTACAGTGTCAAAAGAACAAAGGTAGTTTCCGATATTGCTACTGTGAAGCAGGCGCTTCTCAAGGTGTTAGAGCACGCCCAGAGTCCTTCGAAGTGGATTTTCACTGATAGAGGGTATAGGTCTGGGCTGGAAGGTTATGACTTGTGGATTTCCGCGGTTGAGACTGGTACAGCGGTCCAATTTGGGCAATCCTACAACACCCATGTCTGGACTGATTGTCGTCAGTACGCTGTTAGGTTCCTGCAGGAGGCTCAGCAACGCTTGAAGGGCAAAGCAAAGACATACTTTGCCAAGGCCATTGAGCAATACAAGATTGTCGCTGAGCACTTGGGAAAGGTTACGGAGTTATATCCCTTCTCAAAAGATGAGTTGACGATGGATCCCATCGTGGTTGATAACACGAGTCGTCAAGCTGTTGAGCAGCTAAGAATTGCCCGTGAGGGAGAAGCCGCAGGCCTACAGGCCCTTGAGAAAATCGCCGGGACCCTCTAAAATGATAGGCATCGGCGTTCCTCTTTTTTTCTAGTAAATCATATTTCAATAAGCCACGAGACTACAAGCAATGAGAAACAGGATAACACAGTAGATGTTTTTCTTCATCGTTGTTTATCTCTACTCTAGCCTGCCAAGAGAGTCGCTTCAAGGATATCGATAAGCACTTTGAGCTCGGTGAGTCTAGTTGCCCTTATCCTCGAAACGTACTGGAAGTACTGGCTGGACTGGTAACTGTTCGGGTGAAGCGGAGCGTCTGGGTGACCGATAAGGAAGCTGGCGGTGAGAGTCAGCCCTGCTATTCGGGTCTTGAAGGCTAGAGGGGTGACTCCCTCTTTGGCGAGGATTTGCCTGATGAGGTTCAAGGCTTGCTTGAAGGTCTGGGGTTCTGCGGCTGATATGGAGTATTCGTTCTCGATGGTTTTTAGGGGTCTTTGAAAGGATTTGATGATTACCATGAAGGCGTTCTCCGCTTCGTCGCTACTTGTATTTCCGTGCTCGCTGATATACACAGCCCATGATTTTAAGATGGTGTGAGCGAATTCCCTGTGCTTTCTCATCAAAGGTCGCCCTACCCATGATGGGCTGAATTGATTTAAGCCTTTATTGGGAGGCTGTTCTTTGGTATCTGCGACGTAGAGCAAAGAAGAGGACCATGACCAGCAGGTAGGAGAAGTAGGCTAGGACCTCTATTAGCGAAGGATTAGCGTTGTACCCGACGAGTCCCTTTAGGACTAGCCCTAGGGGGCTGTTCTCGTTGAGTAGGAAGTTGATGTCCCAGAGGTGTTCCATGAGGATTGGCACTGCTCCTGCTTCTTGGAGTTCGTGGATGCCATAGGCTACCATTCCGGCTGCGAAGACCAAGAGTAGGAGGCTTGTGACCTGGAAGAAGGTCTTGAGACTGAACCGCTTTGACTGGCTGAAATACACATAGGCTAGACTGACAGCCACCAGGAAGCCAATGATCGCTCCCAATAGGGTGAGTAAGCCTTCGCTGGGGAGGGCAGTAAGGAAGATGACGGTTTCCACTCCTTCGCGGAGCACCGCGATGAAGACTATTGAGAAGACGCCCAGCGATTTTGACATGGTTGCTGCTCTGGTCTGGCGTTCTAGCTCCTCCTTCAGTTGGGGCCCTCTGTACTCCATCCAGATGATCATCGATGTTAGGAGGGCTGCGGCGATGTGTGTTGTGATGCCTTCGAAGAGTTCTGCGCTGGGCCCTGCGAACCCGCCAGCTACCCACTGGAAGATGAAGGCAAAGCCGATGCTTGCAGCGATG
>CBDVBC010000105.1:0-5837 GCA_965372125.1 Candidatus Hermodarchaeota archaeon
ATGAGCTGCGGTGCAGAAGAGTCTACTTTTAGCACCACTTCTAAGCGGGTGTCTGAATCGGGGATGGGAGAGGAAAATGTTGCATTGCCAATGAAGCCGTCTTTCGTAAATGTTTCAGTTATACTAACGAGACGAGTTCTGATTGAAGATATAGAATAGTAAGCGGCGCCAAAGGCAAGGCTAGGAGACAAGTCTTCAGTAGGAATTTCTTTTGAAGCCCTCAACATTAATAGCACCCTCTTCTAGTTAAAGTACATCTAATAAGCAAAAAGCTTTACGACGAACTCTTTTAGGGATGAACTTTGCATTTCTATTCAGCGAGGAGTTATTTAAGTTGCCACCAAAAGCATCAAAACCCTCAACAGAACCAGTTGCAGAAATAATCGGTCGCACAACAACAGCCACAATAAACATTCGAGTAACTCAACTCGACGCTGTCGGCCGCAATGAATTTCTATCAATTATACATGAAGGTGAAGAGTATCTGCTTCTAGTCAAAGAGATATGGAGACAGCAGCACGAAACAAAAGGTACCTGCACTGTCGTGGGCTCTATGCCACGAACTCCTTTTAACCCGGATGTTTCTGTCTACAAGGCATCCCCCAGCATCGTCGGTGAGGCATTAGGTATTGATATCCCTCGCGATGAAGCGGTTTATGCTGGACTATTATCAGGCTATGACGAAATCCGTGTGCTTCTTCCTATTAAGAAGTTGGGCCGTCTTTTCATCGTCGGGAAGACAGGAAGCGGCAAAAGCTACAGCGCCGCGGTGATCATGGAAGAGTTCCTGAAGAGAGGGATTCCAATTGTAGTTCTAGACAGGCATGGCGAGTATTCTAGTCTTAAAATCCCCGGAGAGAAAGGGAGTAAGCGGTTCGAGGTGAAGCCGAAGAGCTACGAAGAGAATGTAATCGAGTTCGCTGATTTAACAGCCAATCCTGGTGCAGATCTCCCAATTGAAGCTGTGCTAGGTACTCAGCCTAAAGACCTAGTTGTCTCAGGTCAGGGGACTATCTTAAACTTCCGTGGTCTTGATCTTGGCGTCCAAGAAGCACTATCTAATGATATCCTGTATAGCCTCTATAAAGCCGCAACCAATAGGGAGATTCCTCCATTCTATTGCTTCGTGGATGAAGCGCACCTCCTAGCTCCGAATAGAGGGAAAGCTGCAACAACGAAAATGATGCGGCTCCTTGCCCAAGAGGGACGTAAGTTTGCGGCGAACTTGGTAGTGATTACTCAGAAACCCCAATTGCTCGATACTCATGTTCGTAGTCAAGTTGGTACCTGGATTATACACCAACTCACTGATATTCGTGACGTTGATATAACAACCCAATCCACTGAAGGCCTCTCTAGAGAGTGGAACGATGACCTGCAACATCTTGACGTGGGTCAAGCAGTAATAGCAGGAGATGCAGTGAAGGTGCCGCTCATTGTGGACATTCGCATTCGAGAGACAACTCACGGAGCTATTGGTTTCAATCCGCTTGATTTTGTCTCTCCGCAGGCAGCTGAGCAACTGGAAAGGCGTCGCAGTCGACTGCGGAAGAGCTTTGCAGATCGGATGAAAGCAGCGGTGAAACGGTTCCAAGAACTCCACGCCTCAATTGAGGGAGGGCGCGGGCATGTTCCCCAAAGGGTTGCAGCTCTTAGTGAAGAGCTCAAGGCAGCTGAACTAAAACTGCGCGAGCTCCGAGAAGAAAACAAGGCACTAAAGAAGAAATTGAACAAGGTTCAAAAACAGAAAGAAAAGGCCATAAAACTTGCTGAAGAAGCTGTAGCTAGACTGAAGCGAAGTAAAAGAAGATAGATAGCAAAGTTAGAATTAATTTGAAGGAAGAACTACTTTGCTTGCCAAGCTTTTGTTGTTACTTTACCGACTAACCCCTTCTCTTTAAGTTCATTGAGGCTCCGAACGATTTCATTTTGTGGAATATCCACGCCACCGACACCACGGATGATTGTCCGGATGGCTCGGGGTCGTTGCGCGCGCTCCCGAATAGTCTCCAAAACAGCAGCCTGTAGAACAGTAAGACGAGTTCTTCCCCTAGATGATTTCTGCTCCTTGCGCTTTGCCTTCTCTTTTGCTGGAGTAGGAGGGGGAGAACTTTCTTCAGTGCCACCTTCGCTACTGGAAGGTTTGGGCTCTATTGTTTCATCAACCGGTGTGTCGTTTTCAGACATAACTTGACATACTCCGAAGGGTGCGATACTAGGTGCTCGGAAACCTATCGTCAATTTAAGTTTTACCTCCATTGACAGACATTCAGTTCCGCAAGCTTGAAATAAGGAAAGATATACCACCGATACTGCCGTCGGGCAGGAAGACAATCATGCCGCCGAAGCGTCGTAGCAAACGGAAACGTCGAGAGAAACGATTGGAACGTTTGCCTGAAAAACTCCAACGAAGACGAGAACGTCGTGTTACTTATCGAATCCGACGCATGCCTAGCTGGATAAAAGGGGCACTTGTAATCGCTGTCATCGCCGTTATTGTTGTAGGGGCTTCTGTGGGTATCGGTTCCTTGTACCCTCCACAACTGGAAGACCAGGTTTTAGGTGATGTGTACTTCCTGCAACAGGACATATTCTATCTTAAAGTCGACTCGGATAGTAATCTGATCTTAGACTCGATGGATGCCCGTTTTGGAATAGGTTATCGTGGGAGTGAAGAACCACTAAACTTCAGTCTGACCGACACCTTTGACGAGAATCACAATATCACTCTAGAAAATGCAGTTATCTGGGATTATTTTGGGAATGCTTACCTCCTCGATTCGACAATCGAATCCCGCAGTATTAACTTCACATTTGACGAAATCTGGCCACCGATAAACATTACTCGAGAACTTGAGGGTACACTTGAGGGCTATTGGTCTCTCTTCTTCGGTTATACGCTGGACAGTGCAAACGATGAAGGGATCCGAACAGACAATCTTGACGACTTCATCACCGGCTTCAACTGCACCATCCAGCCCGAGAACGGTAAACTCGACTTTAACACGTCCACAATCGTGTTGTGCAACATCACCCTAAACACTCGCCCTGACCCTGCGATTAGCTATTGTTACGGAAGAGCCCGTCTCGAGTTCCCGAAACAAGTCTACAATAGCAGTACGCTCCTTGCCAATATCTCATTGCATCAGGTTATAATGACTGGGACAGAAACGAGTCCAGACACAGATTACAGTGATGGTGAGGATTTCATCTCGTTTGATACAGATTTCACGTTTATGAGCGAAGACACTTGGGGCTTTATTTTCGAACTAAACGTAACTACCTTTACTAACAATTCCTTCTGCCTGCTGGATTTTTCGACAGAACAATGCGAATTCTATATTCAGGCGGGCTACCAAGAAGCGCCCTATAATCCTGATCAGCCTATGCACTTCCCCCAAGCTAACCTCGACATAGGCCCACTCTTCAATCATACAATAATTGCAAATTTCACAGACATTAACATTCGACTCCCCCAAATTTGGGTAGAAGTTAATTCCACACCATCAACCCCAACACAAATATTACAACTACAAGCCTCCAAAGCGATGCACACTCCACAATACCACCGACTACCTTCACCCGGAGAGATTGAAAAACAGCCAAGACACCAAACATATCATGTTGACACAGAGGTGCTCTTTGAACCATTAGCTTTGACGGCGCCTAAACCAATTCTAGCCTATCTTCGCCGGCCCATGTTGTTCTAGAAGTCGCTGTACTTTGTGCAGATGACGCGCGGTCTTCACTGTGGCTCCTCCAATAACTTGTACTTTACCATGCTCTATTACCAAGTGATTCACTAGAGTTTCGAGGTTAAAGTAGCGGCGTAAATCTTCGGCAATAACATGGAGCTGCAAGCAGTGGGGGCTGCCGTCAACTGTCAGTACAAGTAATTCAGTTGGTTGATGAATCTTGACCATACAAGCCAACTTGGTCTCGACCATGTTCATGTGGTAAGTCTCTAAACAAACGTGTAAGCATACTCTATCTTTGGCGTATTCCTCTAGAATTTTTGGATGTTCCTGTTTAACACAAGAACCTATTATTAGAAACTGATTAGATTGACGCAGATATCGTGCTCCAATATTTGTAGACAAAAGCATTTGACATTGCACAGCCAAACGGTTCACCACTTATCTTCTTCCATCTCCGAGCCTTTAAATTCACGATACATTCTAGATTACTCTGAACTTTATGGGGATTATCAATGCCTGAAGAAGAAAGCGATGAATTAGATGCTGCCTATAGGCGTTTTAGTCAGCATTTGAAGAGAAAGCTTGCGGAGCGTGATCCTGCGAGGGATGCTGAACTTCGTGCACGTGTTGAACGTGTTGATGCTGAGGCTCCTCACAGAGCCAGGCTCTTCGAAGAAGGGGAGGATACCCTAAGGCGGTTAAGGAATAGCTTTCAAATTACGCTTAAACCACCTAGTACCCTTCAGGAGTATCTTACCTTTCTGCTTGCCTTGGAACGTTCTGGCACTGCAAAGGTAACAACTATAGCTGCGGCTGATCTGTATTCTCAGCTTCATGAAGCGGAATATTTCTCTAGTGCATCGCTCAAGGATTTTCGTAGAGCTTTAGCTCAGCTAGAGAAGGAGCAAGTGCTTACTCTCCATGAAAACCAAGGTACAATACTGATTAGACTACTCCAAGAATTCCTAAGTGATGACGCGGCAGAGCTTCTAGATATAGCTGCTCGTAAGGGGGGAATACTGTCTCTGGAGCAGGCAATGTTAGCTACTGGATGGCCTCAAGCGCGTGTACGCACCGCCCTCAAGGCACTATTGGAGAAGAGGTTAGTTGTGCAGAAACGGAGCTTTGTTCAGGGAACGAGGTTCCATACCACAGACCAGACGTAGAATACGTTGTTAATTCTGATAGCGGGTTGTCGGTAGACAAGGAGATAATGGGGCTTATTCACTTATATGGTACCCCCTCTAGGTTTAAATACAGAAAAGAGGGTTTTAGTCGGCGTAGAAGAGAGTGCTGAGTAGGTTCACTTTAGTGCTCTTCGACTCTTAAAAAGTGTAGAACAATGGCGTCCGCTTCAACACCAATACCGACAAATCATCAAGTCCCACGAACGGTGAGGACTGATGATATCCGTCGGGAGAAACGGTTACTACTCAAGGCTATTGCTGCGACTCGTGGTCCGCATAGAATTCGACTCCAGCGAGAGCTAGCCGCCCTTGAAGCATATGAACGCAGCAAGAATAAGCGCTGCCAAGAAAGTTCCGTCTTCATAATTTGATCTGATTCAGACTTGTGGTTGTGTGTTATTAATGACTATTGATTCTGCAGAAGAAAACAAGATTGCTTGTGTAGATGAATGCCCGCTCCTCGCTGTAATACTAAAACAGCTGGTTATTAGAGCAAAGAGTAAAGATCGTCTAACCCTTATCTCTGCGATAGCGGAGAATAGTCCCAGAGGGTGGCAACTACCAGAAACAGATGACGAGGCCTTTCAAGTTGATGGAACAGAAACAGACTTTATTGATATAGGTTGTACTTGCCCGGTCCTTGACAGCAAAGTTTCCGAGCTCTTACCGAAAATAGAATCAATAGCCCTCTGCGACGCAATTACCCAAGAATTCGAAGAGGAATAGACACATTATTGTGATGCGGAGAGTCACTCTGGACCCCCCCCCATCGCACACATTAATCTTGATGATTAGTGAATACTACATATTAGCAAGAGTGGATAATTGTGAAGCAAGCGTTGGCTATATCGGGGACTCCAGGAACAGGGAAGACTGCAGCTGGCTTGCTGTTAGCCGAGAGGCTCGATGTGGAGGTGCTGGAGTTGAGTCGGCTCGTGGAAAGGGAGAAACT
>CBDVBC010000106.1:0-5787 GCA_965372125.1 Candidatus Hermodarchaeota archaeon
ACTATGGAGGGGTCGATGCGGTGTTGGTGGGCTTCTGGGGATAGGCGTTTTTCTTGTCGGCGACGTGACACTTCATGGAGTCTTAGACTCCGTGAGAGCATTGGTTCTTTCTCGCCTGTGAGCCAAGAAGAGATGACTCGGCGAGCAACACCTGTGCTACGTTCCAACGCAGTATAGGATGTATCACTTATCGCACCGTGCCTTTTTGCCTCCAGCAGTACGCGAGCCCATAGAGAGTTCTTATATGCCGTTTTGAAGGTGTCTGAATCATGTAAGTGTGGGTGGCGTGCTAGGACTTCCTCTAGTTGCCGCCAAGCTTGTTGACCGAAGCGCTCTAACAATTCAAACCCAATTTCATCTTTAGGTAACTCGTCTACTAGTTCTTCCCACTTCCATAGTGGCTTATCTTGGATTGAATCCACTATTCTGCTCACAAGTTCTATATCTGACAATTCAATAATAACCCCAAGTTTTCATTATTTTAAGAGTTTTACGCGGGTGGGTCAAGGGAATGCTGGGCAAGTGATGATAAACGCCTCTGTTTCGTAACTGGATTTGGTGGGTCCCAGGGGTACCTGAACCAAAAGATGAGTGAGTTTTTGGTTTCTAGAAGAGGAGTTCGGCTGTTAGACCGTGACGGTTTATGATTTCTTCCAGTTCTTCCCTTAACTCTGGATAGTAGGGGCTGCTGGGGTGGAGTGCTGCAAGTATTTCTCTAGCTTTGTCGGGGAAATGGGTTTGTATTGCTTGCTCGATTACTGGCCGGTTCCCGTACTTGATGTTTAGCCTGTCTAGGAAAATGTAGGCAACGCCGCTTTCTGCTAATCGGCGGATCAGCTCTTCCAGTGTTGGCGTACTCAGATAGGGGATGATGGGTCCAACAAAGGCGTACGTTCGGATTCCCTGCGACGCAAACTCTGTTAGTGCAGCCAGCCGCCGCTCTGCGGGTGGTGCTCCGGCTTCGAAAACACGGCGAACCTGTTCATCCAAAGTGATTATTGTCATTCCAACTTCGGTTTCAGGTATCTCACCAAGCAAATCCATATCACGAAGTACTAAATCTGATTTTGTTAAAACCGAAACAGGTACTCCATGACTACGTAACAATTCCAAACAGCTCCGTGTGACCTTATATCGCCGCTCTAGCGGCTGGTAGGCATCGGTCACACTAGAGAAGAGTACTGTATCATGGAGGGGTGCTCGACGTCGACGAAGTTGTTGTTGTAACACTCGAGCGGCATTTATCTTGACATCAACGAAGGAGCCCCAACGTTCACCCTGATGTCCAGTGTACCGGGACATAAACCGTGCAAAACAATAACTACACGCATGTTGACAACCAACGAAGGGATTGATGGCATAGGTGACTCCCTCAATCCTGCTTGGGTTCAAGATGCTTTTCGCCATTACTTCACAGATATGAATACCAGCTGGTGACACAGTACCTCTAACTCGGACATTACTTGTGATACTACTCCGCTGTCTTGGTGAAATAAACTTGTCTAGTTTAAAATCTTGACTTCTATTCGGTAACAATACAGAAAAGGAGAGGGGCAGGTTATATTCGATGGTGATTTCCTATGTCAGCTGAGACGCATCTTGTGAAATTTCTGAAAGAGCAGGTAAAGCTGGAAAGGCGAATCGTTCGTGTGGCAAGAGCTAGTGTGAAAAACACTAGGAACAAACTTGTACGCTACCTGATCGAAGGCATTGCTATTGACTCGCGAAAGCATGCTCTACTGCTAAGCGCATTACTTGCTCATGTCGAAGGTCGAACTCCTTTCATATCGGAAGAGAAACGCAATCAACTCGGAGACACAATCCGCGACCATATCAGGCTAGAAGCTCAAGCCATCGAAACCTATTCGGTTTTAATCCCGAAGACCACCGATCCGGCCGTTAAACAGATTCTTCAGTCCATCCTAGAAGATGAACGCCGTCACCACCAGCTCCTCCAGCAGATTTTCCATCTTGTCATCGAGAAGGAAACACTCACTGAAGAAGATCTTTGGGAATTAACATGGAAGGATGTTCCATTCCATGGAGCACCAGGCGGCTAACTTCTCACTCAAATACATCCTAAAAGCCGAATAATGGAGTAAATCAACAAGAAGTATCTCAGAATTCTCTGGGCGTGAAACACACCATGCTAGATGTCTTTGCCAGTGTCTTTCTGATGGTGTTTCTTGCAGAGCTAGCGGATAAGACGCAGCTTGTCACCTTCGCCCTAGTCGCAAAGACAGGTAAACCCGGCCAAGTCTACCTAGGCGTTCTAGGTGGTTTGCTCTGCGTTACTGCCTTGGGCGCAATCGCTGGAGCGGTCATCACTTTATTCATACCCCTAGCAATCATCCGAACGATTTCGGGCGTTGCCTTTGTAGTGATTGGTTGCTACGTCATCGCTTCAGCGTGGTACGGTCCGATAGATGAAGAAGAGGATTCTTTCCTAGAAGGCAAGTACGTATGGGCGCGTGCCTTTGCTCTACTCTTTCTCGCTGAACTCGGTGACAAAACTCAACTCGTCGTCATACTCACAGCCGCCACAACCGGGGCCTTGTGGGCGGTCTTCTTGGCAGGCTTTGCTGCGTTAGCATTGGTCAACGGAATTGGAGTTCTAATAGGGGATCGCGCCCGCCACTTCTTTGGAACAAAAACCATATCCTACATCGCGGGAGCTGCCTTCATCCTCGCAGGCGTACTAGTACTCCTTGGCATAATCTAGCCTCAGCTAGAAAGCGATATGATTCCTAGGTGAAATCTGTTAATCGCCGCTGATACAACTGATACGCCAATAGGCTGCCCCCCTCAATCCAGGTGGGCAAATCAATGCGGAAACCCGCCATCATGTATTTGAGCGCCTCCTGCATCGTATCAAAGCAAATGTAGGGTTGACGTAGTGCTTCTCGCACACACTCACGCACCTTCCAAACCCCAAGCGGCATGGGTGCACTTGGGCGGGATTCTCTGAGAATTACAACAGAGGCTTGGCGTCCCTCTTTTACGAGGTGTTCAGTGACCATGGCTCGTGCTGCATAGTAGCAGCCGCCGATGGAGGCGTAGCCGCTCCTTCCCTGATAGGATTCCCAGTCACTACATATTCCCACATGTTGGCCAGAAGGATTCCAAGCAGTACCGGGGAACCACGCCTCAACAAGTTCGTAGTTCCACTCAGCGGGGCTCATCAGTATCTTGAAGTGGTCTCCAAGGAATTCACTTTCATAGATGCGGTACTCGCTAATGTAGGGATTCTGCTTTACCCTGGTGCGATAATGCCTGCCCATGGTACTGTCCACAGCTGTTATGCTCCATCGAGTGGGCACCATCCGGCGGTTTTCACCAATTCCGAAGCAACCCATACTAAAGGCTCGCGTAATCTTCGTCAAGGTCACGCCTCGATGGTCATACAGATCCACGATGGCAGGGGCTGCCTTTAAGCCCCGATCTCCATATGCTCGTTCTAGATGACGATGTCCATGCATTGAACCCAACTCAAACTCATCCAAGACCGCAGAAGGTCCCATGGGCTGGACGCCTGCATCTAACCGTAGAGGTCTCTGGGGTCTCTTTCGGAATTTTGCCTCAGCCTCAACTGGTCCTGAGGACAGAGTCATGTCCCGTGTAGCCTCTATCATGCGCCCGGCTCGATCTGGCTCGGTCACCTTAACAAGAGTTTTTCCACGGACCAAGGAGAAACGATAACGGAGAAGTTCCGGAAGAGGGCGATGCATCCACTCCTCTGGAGCATCATAGATTGAGGTATCCCCAAAAACTGGGGGTATAAGTGGACCTGCATATACCTTCGGGTAACCAAATCGTCCCACAAAAACACCTGGAGGCGAAGCGCCTTCTAGGTCCAGTTGGTCAAAAAGGGGTTTCACTTTCAAAAAAGAGTAGAGGCGGGTGAGGATTGGGCATGAGGTTTTTCCGCAAAGCATCTTCCCGCCCTTGCAGACAAGGCATCTAGTGCGGCTGGGCTGGGGGGACAACACCTGCATGGTTGGGTCTAGGTCCCGGGCGGCTTCTACGCCATCCACCACGGGGCCTAAGTAGGGTGCGACTTTGCGGACTTTTCTCACTAGCTTGACCCGCTTTGCGGATCCAGCGCCCCTCGACTGTTTTGTCACATCCGTACCGCCAAATAATGATTATCGTCTTTAGGCTTTAAACACAGACAGAGCACAGGATAAGTAATGTTCCTCACCTTGAGCACAGCATCCTTCAAGATTTAGGTAGTTTGGTTAATTAATGTCCGGAGTTGTTTGGTTGTCCACTGTTTTCGCTCTGGCGGTAGGGTTCGGGCCGTTTTCAGGAACCTGTCTAGACTATCCTGTGTTCGCCCATAAACATGAAAGCTGTCGGAGACATCAACGTATTGACCGACTTTGACATCCTTACCTAGTTTCTCACTAATATGCTCTGCAACTCTCTTTTGCAAAAGGGTCAGTGCATACATGTTGAGGAAAGCAGCGTGGAGGGCGTCCCTGGAACGCCAGTGAGAATGCATCGCCAGGAAGCGTTCATCCTTTTCCTGATATATGCGAAACCAGAGTCGCTGAAGGCAAGGCGAGTCATCGCGGTCGGGATCATAAAAGGGGTTCCATGTGATTGCTTGAGCTCGGCGGCTATAAGGTGCTGCTGCCAGTTTTTCAACTACAAACTCTAGCTGGTCAACGCCTGTACCCTTTAGCTCGGTGCGGTTGAATGCGTCCTCCGCTGTATAGTCAAAGAGGCGCTGGTGATAGGTGTAACTGAGCTTCCCCTCATAGACTTCCACATTATTTAGACCGTCAAGGACCTCCGCTACATATTCGTCGTAGAAGGCAAGGCTGCCCACTGTAGCGCCGCAGTGGACACGCGGCTCCGCTAGGGGCTCCTCTACCACCATAACCATCACAGCGTCGATGCTCTGTTCATCCGGGTTATACTCTGTCGCAATCCGAATCCCCTCCTCCGATAACCGAATTACAGCTGCCTCCCAGACCTCAGGTAGTGTCCGTCCCTTAACCAGTAGTACGGGAGCCCAGCGTCCTTGTTTTAGTTCAGAATCAGGCGATGACAAGATTACAACCTTCTGGTCTTACTATGCCACTGGAGCGCTCACATTTTGAGTTTTCGGTGATGTGACCCAAAAAAGCTTTGCCGCGATCCAACACACTTTGTATAATGGGTTAAAAGGAATAAAGAAAAGGGAGAGGGGGGAGTGCTGGGAACTATTCCTCCCCGATAGAAGCTTGGGGAAATCGTACTAAAAGCTCTAAGAAGCATTACCAACTCGTGTCGCTAGACAGTGGCGGTGTCGACGCGGAACTCTCCTCCAGAATCCTTATCACGACGAATATGGATTGGGAGCGGGCTTCCGCTCTGTTCCCCGTCGCGATTGACTCGCTGGAACCAGATTTTCCAGTACTCATCATTAATCTGCTGATCCTTCTCCGGTAAGTAGTGGTAAACGTAACCATACTTGGTCTGCATTTTTTGCGCCGCTCGCCAGTATAAATCGGGGGAAGAACCGTATTGATCTGCCCTTCCCTGGTGAAACTTGCTGAAGGTTTTCAGCCACGCGTCTCGGTCCTGTTTTTCAATCAGCTTGTAGAATAGCTGAGCGATTTCTTGGGGGGACATTCCGGGTTTAACCGTCATTTCTACAAATCTCCATGTAGTTCGCCATTATATTGTTGCGATATCTACTCTCCATTCGCCGTCAGAGTCTTCATTGCGCATAATATTGATTGGCAGCGGCATACCTGTTTCTGATCCATCAGCCTTTTGTCGCTGGAACCAGAATCT
>CBDVBC010000107.1:0-5787 GCA_965372125.1 Candidatus Hermodarchaeota archaeon
CCCAGGACTCGTTGTTCTGGTCCCGGGGCTGATGCAGCTTCGCGGCAACATCTCAACTAGCCTCGCCCAACGGCTAGGCTCTGCCACACATCTAGGTCTAATTTCCTGGGGACAGGGGTTCAACAAGCCTCTTCGCTCCAACATCAAAGCTTCACTAATACTTGTTATAATTATGTCCTTCCTACTTGGGCTTGGAGCTTGGGGCGCTACACAACTTGTAGCTTTCACAACCTTGCTTTCTTCAGGAGTGATTCTTGTCTCCCCCATGACGCTCCCCCGCTTCGTCACTGTCTCCATGGTGACTGCACTTCTAGCAAGCCTGGTCCAAGTGACAACCACCGTTTTAGTTGCCCTAGTCGCTCACGCTCGCGGGCTAAACCCAGATAACGTTACAATTCCAGTGGTTGCCACTGTCGGTGATATCCTGACTGTTGTCTGCCTCCTAGCATCCATCAACTTTGCTCTTATGCTTCCATTCTAGTAAGGTGAAACCAATGTCTTCATATGATGCCCGAAAAATCCTTATCGAGAGCCTCCCCATCCTGGCTATCGTCTTGGTTCTTGCCCTCCTAACTGGTACACTCCTAGACAGTCAACTAGCCCAGATCGTGCCGTTCTTCCCCTTCATCCTGCTGATTATACCAGCTTTCATCAACGTCAGCGGCGACCTTGCAGGCATCGTCGGTGCCAGAGTCACAAGCTACCTCTTTACCGGTGAGCTAGACAAAAGCTTCCGCCCCTTCAAGCTCCTAGCCTCCAACCTAATCGGAGTTCTTCTTGTAGCATTAACCGCTTATGCCTTTCTTGCTCTCTGCGTCATCGGCATCAGCTACCTGCTACTCCACACCCTTCTCCCTCACTACATCGTTCCCTTCTTTTTTGCCATCCTTGGTGCTGGAGTGCTAGCCACCGCTTGTACCAGCCTGTTGGGGCTCCTAGGTGCCAGAATCGTCTACCGCTATGGCCGTGACCCTGACAGCATCATCCCGCCACTCACGACAACGGTCGGTGACCTTCTCGGAATACTCTTCGTAACCGCCGCCCTTCTAGCCATCGCCATATAACAAATCTAGAGTTCAGTTATCTTTCACTCTCCCCTCTTTGTTTAAGAACACAGGACGCCAAGCATAGTTCAGCGATGCGGATGTGAGATGGCTGAGGTAGCCTCTAGCCACCTAGTGGTTATCCTTAGCTAGTAGGAGTGCAGAGCAGCCACCTGCACCAGCCGCGGGTGAACCGCTTGGATCATCCGTGGCCTCTGAGCGCCCCTGCAGGAATCCTACCTCCTTCCCAGCCAGATTTGATGCCCATATCTGCAGGGGTGTTGGTTGTTACGCGTCCTCTCATGTCCGCCTCGGTATTTTTTCTAACTCGGCTTGTTACTTCTAGGTGTATTGATTGTCACTAGTCTAAGTGTGTGCCACATTCGGGGCAATGTTCCCAACCAGGCTTTACAGCTTTGGAACAGTTTGGGCAGCTTCCCTGTTGTGCTTTAGGTTCGGATTTCTGTTTGGGAGGAATAGAGGGTGTTGGGGCAGTGGCGTCCTGTCTCGATCGTTTATACAACGTGTAAGCACCCATTCCAATACACAGGGGAAGACCGACCAAAATATGTATCAACCCGAGAATCGGGAAGATAAACGTGATTGGGAGAAATATGTTGTGGTCTACAATCCCGAAAAGGCTTGTCATTATCTCAGCAAACACACCAACCGAAATCATCCAGAGGATGCCTGCGTACAAAGGACTAGCCCAGTGTATTCCTTCGATAATACAGATGGCTCCCAGCGCAATGATTAATATTCCCAACCAAGGTATAATGAAGTTTATTACGTTCACAAATGGCGAGAGTAGAAGTATTATGGTGCCAAAAATCATTCGTCCCGTACGATAATCTAGTGCTTTTTCTATGCCCTTTCCTAAGGCATACAACAAGACTATAATTACGACAATTACAATAGTGACGATGATAACTACTATCATCACTACTTCAGGTGGTATCGGTATCCACGGGAATATTGGCATTTTGATTAATTGCCCTCCTCAACCCACTCCATTGTTTTTAGTTATCTAAGTATGTTTCTAATAGACTCGAAAGCCCCTAGTGTCTATCTCTCTTCCAGTGAACTAGGAGTTATTCAACTGTTGTCAATCCCTTTCCCTCTTCTCGGAGTCACTATTTAGTGTAGGATAGGATAATGCTAGTTTCTTTGAATTCCGAATCCTTTAGGAGTAGAGTGGACGCAGCGTAGGAGCTTGTGGAAAAGCCCCAGCGAACTCTTAGCGGGATATCTGTCCATTTCGCGGCAACCGCTTCCTTGGCGACTTCGATCATGAGTCGTTTCCAGGCGTGGGTGTAGCCGGGGCGAATCGCTGTGAACCGCATTATCGTCCGCTCCCCCTTTCCTGTCAGAAAGACTCCATCAGGTTTGTATCGGAGGGGGGCGCTTGCAGCTACGACCTTGTTTCCCTTGAAGACCATCACCGCATGTCCTGCTTTGAGGACTCTGTCTTCGAAGTAGCTCACCCAAGCTTCTCTGTTGGGGAAGGCCCCGCGGGATTGTGGGTCAGCCATGCAGATATCGATGAGCAGGTCGCGGTCTTGTTGTGTTGCTTTTCGGCTGCGGAGGGATTTGATGTCCTTTGTCATCTTCCATTTTGCGGCTTCTTTGACATCTAGGTCTCGGTTTGATACAAAGAATCTTTCTTTCTCGGTGAAGCCCTTCTCGAGGAAGAACCGGATTTGTTCTTCGTGTATCTTTGACTGGTAACTGACGCTGGTTTGGATTTCCTGGAGCTTCTTTTGGCGTTTTAGGTAGCCGAATAAATCATTGAAAATCCTCTCTTGGGCTTCAGCTGGACAACCTGGCATAGCCCATGGGTATCCCATGCCTATCGTCCAGGGCTGGGAGTTAGAGCCGCTGGCTGAGATATAGGCTAGTGGCTCACCCTTTTCTGTTAGGGCAAAGCGCATCAGTTTGGGATCTCTACCCTGGGCTTGGATTTTGATCTGCTCAGCGTTAGCAGGTAGCCCGGTAGCCTTTGTGTAGATTTTTGCTCGTAGTTCTTCTAGTCCTTGGCCTGGTTTGTAGTGTCTATATACAACTTTCATTTTTTGCACCTTCTAGTGTGATAGTGTTTTCACTGCTTCCTGTCCTGCTTGGCATGCTCTTCTCATCAGACTAGCTTGTTCGCGAACTTCGCCTAACCCGTTGACTCCAGGGGCGATGATGGTATCGAGAAGCTCCATTCCCAAATACTTCAGAGCACTTGTCAACATCCCGACAGTGTGGCGTGCTGTGTTTGTTCCTCCCCCCAGGGGTATTGCTAGGATGATTTTCTTTTCAGCGAATTTCACTTGCTTTGCGCCGTACCAGCGGTCAACGAATGCCTTGAACTGGGCGGTGGGTCCCCACCAGTAGACTGGTGTGCCAAGGACCCAGACTTGGCTGCGCTGCATCTTTTCTAGAAGCGTTTGTAGGTCGTCCTGGTGGACGCAGTTACCGGTTTCCCGGCACCTGTTGCAGGCTTGGCAGGGCTTAATCTCTAGTTCGTTTAGAATGATCTTTTCGGTCCGGGCGCCTGCTTTTTCTGCACCTGTGAGGACTGCTTCAACTAGAAATTCTGTATTTCCTCCGCGTCGGGGGCTGCCTACGACGCCGAGTACGCGTGGTTGAGTGTTCTCTTCCTTTAGCATCTTTACCTGTTTCCTTGAGTATTTTTCGGCGCTCCTGTGGGATTGGGCATTGAAGAACAGGAAGTTTTCTCATGTTATGAGAAAATAGCATCACTGTATTATATAAGCCTATTGATACCGGAGAATAGTGTGTAACTGTCTGCGAGAGAACATTCTGTCGCTGAGATAATTTACTTCCCCTATTAAAAAAGACCCTAGACCATGGGAAACACGCTCAAAACACAGCTAGAAGCCTTACTAGACCATGAACATCTTCAGATATTCATCGGAGAACTCGGCCGTTTTGATAACTCTTATAAAACTGGGTTGCCCCGCTAAGGGTTAAAGTGTGAGAATCGATGGCTACTGAAAAGCATCCCCCAAGACCCGATGGTGGCGAGTTTGAGCCGAGGCTGTATCAGCTGAACGCTCGGGACCAGGTCATCCACGGTTACGAGCAGGAGGGGAAGCGGGTCTTTCTGGTGCTGCTACCAACTGGGATGGGGAAGACGTTCATCTCTACGTTGGTCATCGAGATGCTGCTGGAGAGGGGGGCGCTGGCACCGGAGGAGAAGGTGCTCTTCCTTGTGCAGGACCGGAAGCTTAAGCACCAGCTCTACGAGATGGCGAAGACCTATGGGCTGGCAGAGTATGGGCACCTGTTCCTTCTGGATGATCAGAGGATGCTCCCTGCCAAGATGTCACGCAAACACGCGGACTTTGCCCGGTTCTTGTTTGCTACGCCTGTGCTCTTGATGAACGCGGTCACTGGAAAGACCAAGCGAATAGATAGGGGCACCCTAGATAAGGTCAAGGTGGTCGTGATTGACGAGATCCTTGATGTCTTTGCTCAGAGTTATGGGCAGCTGCGGTCAAGGGAGGAGACAATAGAGTACATCGTGGGGAAGTTCGGGAATGGGCGGAGCTTCAAGGAGATCATCGGCGACCTCAAGGGTGAACTCGAAGCCCGTGACACGGTAGATTATGAGATTGATGAGCAGGCGCTGGAGGACCATGTTATTCGGGAGTTTTCCTCCCGGAACTTCCGCTTGAACAAGCGTTTCGAACCCATACTGCACCTGCTGGGGCTCCTCGATTCAGCGTCAGAACGCATTGTTATTGGAATGACTGCTTCGCTCTCCCAGGAGGCGAAGGTTGCTCTCCTCAAGAAGTCCTTCGGTGGCGACGAGGTGGTGGCTGAGATCCGCCCTATTGGCGACGACTTTGAAGACTACAGGCCAGCCTACCGTTTACGCCGCATCCGGGTCTTTGACGAATGGGTAACCCAGGTTGACGGGATGATCTCCAGTATCAAGGGGGGTCTAATGAAGTCGCTGGGACAGGCCTACAAACTTATTACCGGGCGCGAGAGGATTCCCAGTGACCGTATCCTGCTCTTCATCACGGATCTCCTGTCGAAGAAGAAGATGCAGAAGAAGCTACTAGAAGCTCTAGGTGGTGATGAGCAGCGCAGAGCAGTCTTCCTCGCCTCGGCGAGTGCTTATTTGCTGATGACGGTGGCTCGGCAGCGCCTCTTGGAAAGCACCTTCCAGACCTTCTATGCCTTCACCATCAATATCAAGAACAAGGTGCTACTGGCGAACCAAGATTTTAACGCTCTCAAAGCTGCCGTAGAGCAGCGAATAGAGGAGGGCGGAGAGGATGAGAAAGAGAATAAACTCCTCTTCTGGCTGAACCGGTTCGCAGGTAAAGGTGAAAGTGTCTTGGTGATGTGTCGCTTCGTAGATATGACAAAACATCTGATGAGCGCCGCAATCCGTCAAGGTATTCCGAGCGCAAACGTTCATGGAAGAATGTCCGGCTCAATGCAGCATGCCCAGATCAAAGCCTTCAAGGCGGGAGATGTAAAGGTGCTCTTTGCCTCTGAGCGACTCATCGAAAAAGGCACTGACCTGCCTGAAGCCGATGTGGGCATCTATTATGGAACTACTGTTTCGTTGGAGCGCTATGAGCAGAGCCTAGGGAGAATTCGCAGCAGCCGACAGAGAATCAAGACCTTCTACACAATCAGCTATGACCAGACTGTGGAGGACGAGAAGTCACTGAAGCGTGATACCATGTTCCTACAGCTTATTGGGAGAAAACTAGAC
>CBDVBC010000108.1:0-5785 GCA_965372125.1 Candidatus Hermodarchaeota archaeon
AGTGAGGGAGGGGAGCGTCAGTCATGTCGAAGCGGATTGTTCCGTCCTTGTACACATACAGGTCATAGCGTGCGCGTAGTGCGGCTTTTTCGGGGAGTTCGGAGACTTTGCGTTTGCTCATCAACCCTCTCACGCCTTTTATTTTGGGGGGGAGTCTTCCGCCTATGCGCTTGCGAACACGCTTGAGTTGTTTCCTCAGATTTAGTTTGGTGGGTGCGTAGGGTGTTGTCGTTTCACGGCATTTGGTGCAGGTTGGTGAGTTCCTGAATTCTTTACATGCTGGACACCAGCTAACGCTATCTGTTTCGACCCCACACTCTAAGCAAGCTAGGAACATGTCAATTTCGTCACATTTGGGGCATTTGCGAAGAGCGGTTTCGATGTCTACTCGGCCTTTTTTCTCTGCTTTAAGGATGTCTCGAGTTGGGCCACCAGCCATTCCCACAGGAAAGAGGCCGTGGATGGGTACTTTCATCTCGCGTCGTTTTGCTTTCTCTGGGCGCCCTATTCGCGCGCCAACAAAAAAGGTTCCCTTTTGTGTGAGTGGGATGTTCCAGTGTTGCTGGATAATTGATAAGGCAACAGTTTTGTCGTCTTCTACATTGACGATTGGGCACCGTTTCTCTCCTATGAACATCATGTGCAGTATTGGTGAGGCTTCTCGGAATATGGCGTTAGTTCCTTCCTTCTCGAAGGGGATACATAGCTTATCGAGGATAGCTTCGATTTCAGGGGTGATTTCTCCACTGAGAGCACTTACTTCAGCTTCAGTGTATTCGACGGTGAGACTTTGTACCCATTGCTGGAAGATGTTGAGTTGCTCGTGAGTGATATCTTCCCAGAAATATGTAAAGCGAGGATGAAGAGGAACTAATAGAGTCGAGGAAAGGGCTAGGGCTTGCCAAGGAGTAGGATATTGGTAAAACGGGTCCTGGATGATACTAGTCAGTCGTTGCGAGTCAATCCATTTTTCTAGCTCTGCTAGTTGAGGAGGAGTGATGTTCACTAGTGCCTGTTTTACTTCTTGAACCCACCACTCAGGACAGTATCCCGCGGGTACTAGGAGGTGGTTGTTCTCTCGGAACTCCCCGAATGCAATGAGGAGATCGCCAAGGAATAGTATTCGTGCTACCTTGCTTCTAAGCTGTTTTGCCTCGGCAACGCTATCTACTCTTTGAATGCTTCCGTCATGCAATTTGATGATCGGACCGTGTATCGAATCGACAGGCATGGCAATTCCACCTTTGCCGGGCCTTTCGACAATTAGTTGTGTTCCGCAGGCTACGAAGTTGTCTAGGAGAACCATAGTTGCAGGATGAACCCCCAGAGCTGCAAGCCCTGTATTTCTAGCCCGGCCATAGCGAATTCTGAAACCACCCTTTCTTGAAGGGTATGCAAGAACCGGCCGACCAGCGATGATATCTTCCAGGAATTTATCTTTGGGCTTGACCGTCTGAGAATCTTCCGCCTTTGCTGATTTCTGAGGCGTGCGGCGCTCAAGCCATTCCCAACCTCCTATCTTCAATTGCTTCAATAGTTTGGATAGTTTGTGGGCCTTGCCCAAAACGCTATCATTTAAAACGAGGATTGCGCCTGTTCGGAGACGGTTTGTTTCAACACCCGGTAGATCGCGATAGCCGGATACTTCAGTTTCCACAGTGGGTTCTCCGGTCACTTCAACAGGCAGATTTTGAGCTGCAAGCCTAACTTCCTCGGAAGTACTGGGATATTGGAGGTGGGCTACCCGTTTATACAGTCCTATTTCTTCAACGTAACGTTCAATGATATCTCTTGAAGGCTTGTATCGATCTAGCCCAAGAAATCGTCTGAGTTCATCAGCAACGACAACTGTTAGAGCTGCCTCGGTGCCTCCTGCGGCCCTTATTGGTCCAGCGAAATAAACAGCCAGATATTCGCTCCCATCTGGGTTCTTCTTTATTTTTACTTGAGCAATTCCCTCGATTGGCCCGGCAGTAATCCCTTCGGTGAGGATGGCTAATGCTGTCCGGATAGCCTGGTCCAGTGCTTCCTCCCGGTCCTGCACGCCGTCCATTGCTTTATTTACGATTTCACGGGCAATTTTGAAAGCAATTTCCTGCGGAGTCATTTCTTCAGCTAGCTCACGTATCCGAGCAGCCACCCCAGGAGGACCGATTAATCCCTCAACTCGACCCGCAACATCATCTGCTGGACGCACTTCCACTTCTCGACTTGGGTCTAAACCCTTTCTTCGAGCAGCTTGCGCTACTGCTTCAAGACGCCCTAATTCCTCACGGAGATAAGCTGAGTATTCACTTTCAAAGTCCATTTTTAGTATCACCCCAATCCGAGAAGCGTGAATATGATTTCTGATATCGCAAGTGCTATTCCAAGAGCAATGGGATTAAGGAGGTTGTCATTAATCGTAAGTGCTACAACATCAACTACGACCAGCATAAGAGCAGCGATAATTCCATAGAACCATGGGATAGCTATGAAATATGATAGTAAGAGGAATGCAATAAAACCAAACACGAACCCACCAATGGATCCTTCCACAGTACGTTTAGCTCTTAGGCGGTGGCGCCCCATCGACATACCAACAATGGCAGCCGCTCCATCTCCAATTGCAGAAACTACAACAGCACTTACTGCTAACCAGCCTGTCAGCATCCAATAGCAGGTGAATCCGAATCGGTGAAGAAAAGCCCCCATTAAATAAAGTAAGAGTAGAGAAAGCAGGGTTCCTACCGCGAAAAACACATTAGCGCCGAGTCTTGTTCTTTCCGATGCTCGCATAACACGATCAGTTACTCGCCGGAAAGGAAAGTAACCGTAGACTCGCACTCGAGCAAAATCAAATCCTAGGAAGAAGGCTAGACAGATTCCTGCAAAGCCGATTGAGAGAAGGGGACCGCCAATCCAATTTACCACAGCTACCAGGACCATTAACGAGTGGAACAGCTTTCTCTGAATTTCGGTAATAACCCTAGACATCTTCTCATTCTTGATGGTTCAAGGACTTCTTATTTCTTTGCGCAGAAAGGGATATCCCTTAGAGGACTCTCTCGCTAATAGAAAACCTGTTAACTTTAGAAAAGGATTTAAAGTCTGAGACTTGTCAGATTTCCTAGCTCTGACCCCTGAAGGATACAAGGTGGCTAATGTTGCGCCGAACGAATCTTGTTGCGATATTACTTGGACTGCTAGTGTTCGTCGTACCATTCTATGGTGTAACTGCCTTCCCCGAGGAAGGGCAGATGGCAATCGTCTTTGACATGAGTCACGATCAGCCGCTTAGTATAGCTAAACGGAATTTCACGAAGGCAATTGATTTCTTCCAAAGTCATACGGAATATTTCGTTCGGGTTCACACTGAAGGTGAGATCAACGCAACAACACTCAATCGAGCACGAATCTTGGTTATCCCCAACCCTGGAAGGAACTATTCTGTAATAGAGCTTGAAGCAATATCTGGCTTTGTAAGCGAAGGAGGATCCCTATTCCTCCTAGGAGATTACCAGATTAACGAAAGACAGATTGGTAATCCGGGATTCCTGAATCAAATCCTCCATGCAATAGCGGAAGACCGAATCAGCTTCACAACTATTGAACAGGACAACATTACTCAAGGCGATTCGATTACAGATTCAGTAAACAATATCACGGTACCCTTCAATGTTAGAATCAGTTCTGCTGGAGTAACTAGCGAAAACCAAGCAGCCATCTTTTCTGGAATTGGAGACGTTATGATTGCGGGAGGTTCGCTATCAACAAATAGCTCTGACCTTATCGTTTCACGCGGAGCGAATTCTTCGCAGGCTATCTCGATTGACGGGCAAATTATCCAAGAGCAACCACCTTGGCTGGCTGCTTTTACAGTTGGCTCGGCGCGGATTGTATTGTGTTCTTCAACAACCATGTTCTCGGACACCCTTTGTGCAGGGTTGAACACTTCCTGGTTTCAATCAGGCGATAACACAATTATTTGGTACAACATCTTCAACTGGATGACCCATTCACTAGTATATGACCCAACACCTATCATGATCACATTCATGGCAATAGTCCTGTTCATAGGAACCTGCTTATTCCTCTACTCGTTCTGGCGAATAAAGCGTTCGCGATAAACAAAGCTCCGAAAAAGAGTGGAAAGCCACCGAGCGATATCACGTGAAGCCCGAATCTTTGACTCCTCCTCACCGTAAAAAGTGGCGACTGGTACTTCAGAGATTTTAAAACCCGCGCGTTGTGCGTCGATTAGAATTTCTGTCTCAGCTGCGAAACCATTATCACGAACTCTGATTGTTTCTAGCACGCGTCTGGTAAAGGCACGGTAACCTGATTGGGAGTCAGTAGTAGGAATTCCAAAAAAGACGCGGAGCAGTTTAGTTGTAAAAAGATTGCTTAATTTCCGGAAGAAAGGCATTTTTTCTGCAAAAGTTGTAAACCTAGAACCAACAACTACATCTATGCCTTCTTGTCGGATTACCTTGACAAACCGGGGAATTGAATGGGGATTATGCTGCCCATCACCGTCTAAAGTAATGACAATGTCGCAATCATTTTGAATTGCTTTTCGGAAACCGGTTCGAAGGGCTGCACCCTTCCCAAGATTCTTAGGATGCCGAACTACTAAAGCACCGCTTTTATTCGCTATATCGCCAGTTCCATCAGTGGATCCATCATCAACGCAGATGATACAATCTGTGTACTGTTGAGTGGTTTGCACAACTTGCGCAATGTGTTGTGATTCTTGGTAGGCAGGTATAATGCAGCATATTTTCATTGGCTAGCACTTCACAATGATTTCCGAGATTATTGAATGTTAAGGAGGCAGAGAAAGATCTGCCTATCAAGAGATACCTTAGCTAAGACATATTAGCATCTATTTTCTATCCCGAAAGGTTGAGGTTGATAAAAAGGTTTACTCCATGCCTATTCCGCGATGCTCCCCTTACCCTCTCTGCTGACGATATCGACCCAATCGCCATAAACATCACAAGGCTCGGTGATTGAGGTAATTGGTATTTTTGCCTGGCATTCGCAATTGCCGCAAAAAACCAAGGCTTGCCCTACTTTGTAATCTAGCTCTACGCGGACCGCGGACCTCCCACATTTAGGGCAATTAAAAATAGTAGGAATTGTGCGAATCTGACGCCGGGATGTGATTTTTCTTCTTCTTCGTCCCATATTGTTTCCCAACTAGAATATTCAGTCTTATAATATATTAAGCTAAGGATAAAGGAATAACTCTAGGTCTGAGTTCTTCGTTCTATCTCTTCGACAAGACGGTTCGCTTCACTCACCGCGTTTGGTTCTTCACAGGAATTTACTGCGATTTCGAGCTCATTTGAGTAATTGTTTAGTCGTACTCGACCTGAAACCACTATTTCTCTACCTAGTAAACTTTCTTCTACTCGTTTAATGGGTTCGTCATCTGCACCAGATTCCTCGACGATTGCTTTTGCCTCGGCACCAGTCATCCCCAGCAACTTCTCAGCGGGGGCTCCTATGAACCTGGCTCGCATGTTTTCTGTGCCATCATCTAGGATAATTTGAGCTATTATTCGTGGTACTGACTTTGGGATTTCACCACATTTTGGGCATGTGACCACGTTTTCACTAGTAGTGACCTTCCGAGAGCATTTGGGACAAGCGTCGTATACACTTTTTTGATGAAATACTTGTACGATGGTTCCTCGGATGGTTACTTGGTTTCCTTGTGTAACATTAGAAAGTAGTTGGCTTGATGGTACACTGTCCCCTGTCTCTATTTGTTCTGTAGAAGGAGATTCGATTTCAA
>CBDVBC010000109.1:0-5781 GCA_965372125.1 Candidatus Hermodarchaeota archaeon
AGATAGGCCGTGTCCTCGTGCTTGGCGGAGGAGGTTGACGAAGGTGTTTATTGCTTGTTGGCGGGCTGAGTGCCCCTCCGCCAGCCCTGCGCTTGGGGGTGTGCGTCGGAGGAAGTGGTGGGCTTCTTCGAGTATGAGGGCGTAGCGCACTCCTTTGCGGGGTGTGGGGGTTTGGGTGGATTGGGCTTCTAGGTAGTTGGTGATTCCTGTGGTGATGAGGGCGGTGAGGAGGGAGCGTTGTTCTTCGGAGAGGTCGCGCATCTCGATGATGGTGGGGTGCTGGAGGAGTTCGGGGATGGTGAGTCCTTGGGTCGTGTTGTACATATCGGTGAGGACCGGGTTCCTGAGGAGGGTGTTTATGCGGGCGGTTAGCGCGCCCCAAAAGTCTTGATTTAAGCGGCTACTATACTGGAGGTCATGTTGGCTGATGGTCTGTAGTGCCCGTTGTAGGTCGGGGAGTAGGATGGGGCGCCCTGGGTTGTTGGCGCGTCGGTCCCATTCGCATTGGGTGTAGGTGGTTTCGATGAGGTTTTCTACGTGTTCTTTGATGATGCCTTCTGTGGGCCAGGCGGCGATGAAGGCTGCTGTTACTCCTGTTATCTGGCGGTTCACCGAGACTCCGGGGGGGACTTGGAAGGGGTTGAAGCGCAGGGGGGCGATTTGCTCGTTTCCGGCTGTGAAGAGGCGGAGCCCGGGGATCAGGTCTAGGAGTCGGCGCCAGTCTACGACTTTTTCGGGGACGAGGATGACGGGGTTTACGCCGCACTTGTAGAGCTGGTAGGTTAGGCTGAGGGCGGTGGTGGTCTTTCCCTTGCCCGTCTGTCCCCATAGACCAATGTGGACTCCACAGGTGTCGGGGCTGATTCTGAGGGGGTGGGGTTGGGGGCGTCCATTGCGGAGAGGATATCCCAGAATAATCGAGGCACTATTCGCAGAGGCTGATGGGCGAGGGGTAGCAGAGGCGGAGGTAACTGGAGGCGGAGGTAGTGGGGTTTGGGTGGTGGCTGGTGCGAAGCGGTGGCGTTCTATGATGGGGATGTCTAGGGTGCAGCGGGGTGGTGCGAAGTATAGGGCGGCTTCTTTGGGTGTGAGGAGTGTAGTCTTGCCGACTGGGTTGCCCCTGAGGAGCCGTCTTGTGGCGCGTCCTCTTGTTAGGAAGTTGTGGGTGTGGACCTTGAAGCCTCTTGCGGGGTATTCTGGTGTCAGGCTGCCTTGGAGGAGGCGAAGGAGGGTTTTTGCCTGCTCCCTGGCGGTGTAGGGGCTGTTGTGCCAAGCGGTGGCTGTTACGTGGACTTTGCTGAGGTGGGGGTTGCTGAGGCGCTGCAGGTGGCGGAGTTCCTGTGGAGAGAGCGGTCTTTCCCGCATTCCCCCTGATTCTTCGTGGGTTCTCGTGGTGTTTCCACCAAACCCTAATCTGAGAGTCTGGGTGGTTGTTGATTTCGTGTGTTGTCGTCGTTGCCTCCAGCTCGTCAGGCTAGCCTGCCGTATTGGTTCGACAAAGACTTGTAGCATACAATGGGTGTTTGATGTGTGGAGTGCCTCGGCTACCGTTGTCAAGACCTCTCCTAAACCTAGTGGGTGGGGCTTTGTGGGGACATAGGGTACGCCGGTGAGGTGGCTGGAGGATCCCTCAAACCCGACATAGGGGTCTGGTGTGGGGAGTTTGTTGTGGCGGCGGAAAGTGAAGCCGGGGAGATGGGCCTTTAGGGTGTTTTCAAGACGGTTAAGTCGCTCTTGTAGCTCCGCAGGGTTGGTGGCCCAGGTTAGGAAGAGGAGGCGGGTACGCTGGCGAAAGCGCTGGAGACGTAGCCCCACGGGGATGCGGGCGGCGAGGAGGCTCCGGAGGATGTTCTGCATACGCTTTAGTGGGAGTACCTCAGGAGCCCTGTCGGTGGAGGTGCTTGATGTGACACCCCGTTCTAGATATTGGCTGGGGATTTCTGTGATTTCTATTGCGCCTGTTTGGCTGCGGTGGGTGAGGTCGAGGATGCGGAACAGGTCAGTCTTGCCGTTGAACCAAAGGAGGAATAACACACCTACCATGAAGAGGAGGACAATCATGAGTTCTAGGTTGGCGAGGTGGGGGATGATTGCGGGGATTGTAAGGCTTAGAATAAGTACAGCGCAGGGGAAGGTGTAGCCTAGGAGCAGTAGTGCCGTGAGGAGGTGCTTGCTGCGGCGGAACTTGAAGATTAGGAGTCCTATCGTGAAGTAGATGAAGGTCAGCAACAACGTGGCGAAGTAGAGGTCGAAGGTCATCAAGGAGTTCAAGGATAGAAGGGGTGCTGCCAGAGCTGTGAGGGGAAAGGCGCCAAGAACATGCAAGACTAACGAGTCTTTGTTACCAACCATGAATCAACACTCCCAAGGCGAATGCAGTGAAGCATCTCCAGTTAGTGGAGGGTGTTGATTGGCGGAATTTGGTTCGTTTTTATGGATTGTGGTTGGCGACGGTGCCTCAAAAGAATCTTTATAAGATTACTAGCTCTGATATTGTTCTCAATAGGAAAGTTGTGAAATAACACTCCGCTGTAATTTTTTGTTACGTGAACAAAAAGACCTGGGGGTTTTTGATATTTCATCTCGTAAAAGAATAGCTACTGCACTCAAAGCTCTGGTAAGTGATTTGCAATCATTAGAACCCAGAATCACTCGGGCAGAACCTGCCGATAAAGATGTAGTTGTCAAAATTGTTGATGATTGGTCAAAGTGGCGATTGAGAGTATTCAAGTTTGAACGTAAGGCGTTCGCTTATACAATATTGATTCAAATTGATGGAGAAGCAAGCGAAAAAGAGGTATTGCGCTGGCTTGCGGAAACAGACATTGATGAAAAACTCATTAAGAGATTCGAGAATGATATGAAGTCCATTCAAGAGTTACGGGGCAAGGCATATGGTTCAGAGAAGGAGAGAAAATATGTGTTATTTCAAATCCACGCACGTTTACAAGAATGGCATGACACGCTATTATTTGAATGGATACCGACACTTGACCAATCATTTGTTGCTGTTGCTGAAGCGATCGAGCTTGCAGGATTGATGCCCGTCGAAGTCTTTACTGGATTGCCACAAGAGATAAAGAATGACCTTGTAAGGGCACAAATTTGCTTGCAGAGTAGTCGACAGCTTGATTCGAAAACACCGACCATCTACGAAGCATGCGCAGTATATCTTCGTAAGGCTTTAGCTACTGCAATTATCATTCGCTTCAAGCGGGATGGAAAGGAGAATGCTTTGAAGGATAAGGACGGAAGACCATATCGATTGAAGAAATTGCTCTCGTTAGCCCAAGGCTCAGGTTATCTTTCTTCTTCATTAGTTAAGGAATTGAAAGAAATCAAATGGTTTGGAGATGTGGGAGCACACGATTTTAAGATAGAGATAAAGGCAACTGATATTAAGCCATTATTCCGTTTGATGCGTCTTGCTCTTGAACGTCTTTATCCAATCACGAAGTAATACTGCGTAAAGCCATTGCATAATACTATCTTTTTAAATATTACAAGGATAGTATCTATCTCTAGAATTTAGGGGAAGTAAGAGATGACCGAGAAAAATATCCGTGTTAGGTACAAAACAGATTTCGGTTTTCTAGAAACCTCTGTCGTCATTGACGAGGCTGTTGAAGCATTTTTTGAATTGCATCGTATCTCAAATATGATTGCTATTGCTAAACGGTTGAAATCTGGTGAAGTTTGTTGGCACACTACTAGAAGCGGCGAATTAAATCTTGATTCCCTTGTTAGTTCAGTTCCAAAACGCGTTGCTCTTGGGCTCGCGAGAAGTTTTCCCGCTCGTATCACAAAGGAGGTCTTGAGTGAGATTACGAGTGTTCATCTAGATAAAGTTCGGAAACTAATACCTCATAGAGACTACAAACACTATTTCGATGAAACAGAGTCTGGTATTAGGCTTTCCTCGACAGGCACTGAATGGGCATATGGTGTTATTCAGGAATTCCAGGAGAAATATGGGAAACAGAAGCATAAACAATAGGTGTTAGATTTTGGAGAAAGAAAGTGTTGAGGTTACATTTAACTTGAAGGGAGTTAGTTTAAGACTGTTAGTTGCGGACGCAGAGGAATTAAAAACAAAACTCCCTCGAATGGTTGGAATTTTCTCAACAGCTCAGATTCTTGAATCCATATTGCAGCGTGCTTCAGAATATGCTGGTTTATACTATTTAGATTCTGAAAAAGAGGTTGTTCTTTGTGTCGAAATCGAACAAATGGTTGACCGGATAGGGATTATTCTCTTCGCAAGACATCCGTTGTCTGTTAACCGCGAGACCTTTACAAGGAACGGGGTTAAATCCGCAACTCTTAGATCTAATCTCACTACAAATTCAAAGTATTTCTTTTCAGAAAAAACGGGGGGACCCGTATCGTTAACGTCAGAGGGGCTTCGATGGGTTACTAAAGAAATAATCCCAAAGTATCAAAAACGAACTAACAATAGTTGATATATTCGTCGGTGTTTGTTGCATGTCACTGTGGATTCCTGATTTTAGGGAACAAATATCGTTTGCTAAATTCCTCTTCTTTTCACGCTTGTTAACAGGGAAGCGTTTAGGCTTCATAGTCTTGGATAACACAGTTGAATTGATGTTCAAAGTGTATCTGTATTACATACAAAATATTACAAAAAGAAAGAGGGGGGGAGTTACATTGAAAGATTGGGAAGACAATTCAAGCTTTTTCAAATATTTGTTAAAGCAGATGAGGCGCCTAGGTAGACTTGATCAGAATACTTCTGATGACATAAAACGCTTTCATGAAACGCGTTGTGAACTCTACCACTCCGACACTCCCCTAGTTCCACGAGATACTGACTTTGATGAATACTACGATATTGTGTTAAGACTTTTCACGAAATGCTTCAAGAAGGGTTTTTCGACTTCTGAACAGACCAGTATGGATAATGAAATCAGGAAAACACTCGGAGCTACGCCTTGTCCCGAATTACCCCCAAGAGAAGTGGAAGGAGATCCTCTAGAAATCGCGATAAAAAAAACAGGTGAGAGTCTATCCCTAGATCACGGGCTCCTAGATAACTTGGCAATTCGAATTAGAGCAGTGTTTTACGGATTGCAGCGCTACTTTTCGGTTATGCCAGTAACAACTGTACAGATTCAACACACTCTGCGCCTAAATGGAATACGCGAGTCAATGGAGAAAATCCAAGAGAGAATACACACTCTGAAAGGGCGAGGAGATTTCGAAGAATATGGCGAAGGATACTACATCACAGAACTTGGTATCAACAAACTCCGTAACTACTTACAAAAGAAATTACAGAAATAATTCTAACTCGAACTCGCCTCTGAACTATTCTAATTGTTTACAAGATAGGCGTTTGCCAAAAGCTAGCTCCGCGGAACAGTCATAAATCAAGTCTTTTCCTCCTCTATTGGGATTTCGAGTCTGAAGGGGCCTGTGTTCATAACTTCTTCCCCTTCATCATCAAGTACAATTATCCCGTATTCGATAACTTCTAGTAGTGCCAAGGGGTTAGTCATAAAAGGTCTGTAGAAGGCAGGGAAAGTAAAGACTCCCTCCTGTTGAGCACCCACTGCTTGAGAAATTACACTATCTAGTGCTAAGTTAACCTCTTTTTTCCGTATTATGCCGACCCGTTTTGGAGGAATTTGTCTGAATCCAATTGCTTGAGAAGTGGATCGAACCAAGATTTTAACAAGAACTGATTCATCGCTGATATTTTTAACTATAAATTTCAGGGTAAAGTGAATCAATGGCTTGGAACTGTGTCTAGGAAGAGAC
>CBDVBC010000110.1:0-5765 GCA_965372125.1 Candidatus Hermodarchaeota archaeon
CACCGGGACCCATCGCGCTACTACGCCAGAGGAACAAGAGAAACTTTTGTGCGACATTAGTTGCCAGTCATTGAAGATTGAGGTACACGATTGCGATAGCGGTGACCTGGTCCATATTGGGAAGACCACTTTCGGAACTGAAGTGGAAATAAGCCGCGCGTTCCACGACGCCGACTTGCACATACTCACTGGAGATGTTGGATTTCATTATTACGCAGGCTTTGGTGGTGGACGGAAGAGCCTTCTCCCTGCAGTTAGCGGTCGCCAGACAATTAACAAGAATCATGGAATGCTAACACATCCAAAAGCAGTAACCGGGAATCTAGAAGGTAATCCAATTCACCTAGATATGATGGAAGCCGCAAAGTTAGCGCGGGTTGATTTTATTGTTAACTTCGTGCGCAACTCACAGAAAGAAGTTGTCGCTGCCTATGCTGGTGATCTTGAGCAAGCATTCATGCAGGGAGTTGAAAAAGTGGACAAGATGGGACGCGTCCCTGTCAAGGAAAAAGCAGACATTGTCATCACTAGCTCAGGTTACCCGAAGGACATTGACCTATACCAGGCTACGAAAGCGCAGGTACATGCTCTCGGTGCTGTCCGCGATGGTGGCATCATAATCAGTTTGTTAGAATGTCGCGAAGGCATAGGACACAAGGTCTTCGAAGAATGGGCGCACAAATACCGCTCACTAGAGGAGCTGACCCATCAGGTTCAGAACAATTTCATTATGGGCGGCCACAAAATCTTCTATGTAGCTCAAGCAGCATCACGAGTGAAACTCTTCCTAGTGTCAACCCTTGATCCGAAAGAAACCCAGGAATACTATTACATGTCACCATTCAAGACAGCGAAAGACGCACTCCAAGCAGCCTTTGATGAAATGGGACAAAGTGCCACTGTCTGGGCGATGCCTCACGGTACTCAAGTTCTTCCCACAGCAACTTGACACCAAGTATAATCGAGATGCCTTCCTCTGTTTCCCCTAGAAGATTGGGAATGGGGGGATTAGAAGAATTGGTATTATAAATGAGAGGACGCCAATGATTTTCCTGCTCGTGCTGAGGGGGGAAACATCATCAATGGGACCTGGGTGTCGGCCATAGAAAAGAAAGAAAGCGATAATTGCCATGAATATCTGCCCAACCAAGATTAGAATGAAGACGGCGATGTAGGATGCGATTTTGTGGTACTTGTGACCAAATAACGCCCGGGAGACATGACCACCATCAAGCTGCCCTATGGGGCAATAATTGAGCCCAGTTATTAGGAAACCTAGCCAGCCAGCGATGAAAACTGGGTGTGCTAGAACATTACCACTTATGTCCATAAATGAGGCGATGAAAGTGATGAGTAGTGGGTCAGGGATGTTAGATAATCCAAGACCCAGTGTTCCCAAATATGTCTCCAGCCCGGGGGAGACCGGAGGACTAAGCATCAGACCAACGACAACGGCAACTAAAGCAATTAGGAATCCTACAATAGGACCACTAATGCCGAGATCGAAGAGGCTATCTCTTGTAGGAGGAGGTGTTCGTTGAATAATGATGGCACCGAATGTTCCGTAGTAAAGTCCTGGGATGAAATAAGGAAGGGATGTTTCCATTCCATGTCTGCGGCTGGCGAAGACATGGCCTAATTCATGAATTCCAATTATTGCTAGTATAGCTGTAGCATAGAGAATCATAATTATTATTACTGGGAATAGATTTGTGGGAAAACCCAAGGTGTACAATTGAGATGGGCTACTGGCGAAGCCCCAGCCAGCGATTAGAACAGTTATAACAGTTGCAATAAAGAGAGCTAGGTTCACCCGATAGCTCCCCTTTTTTCGTGGTTGAGGTGCTGGCACTAGAATAATGACAGTTTCGAATTCGCCAGTTCCCTCGAATATTTCCATTCGACGAAAGGCTGCGAGCATCTTGTAGGGTTTCAAGCGCTCAGCTAAGCGAGCGGAACGCTGTTTAATCTGAGCGTCTTTCTCTATGATGAAGCGCGGTATGTTGTCACGTGGATCGATAAAGACGTGGCTGACTGTGAACTCTTCTTTAACAATATCGCGGAGCTCTAAAAGTTCTGTATCAAGACCTGAAGACGTCCCTTGAGATTCTTCCCCAGATGTTTCAGGTTGCTGATTCGAACCTATATGGTCGTTTTCTTTGAACACAACATTTAACCGACACTCGCTTAGGAGCCAGCCGTGAATAATCCCCTTAAAGCTTTCCGAACCGTCCTCTTCATCTCGTAAGATAATTAAGGTAGATTTTTAGCGGGTCAGACAAATTCAAGGTATACTGGTTCATATGACTCAATTGCAGGGCTTCAATGTAAGAAAGGCGAATGACTCGGATATTCTGCAGGTTCTGCAAATTAATCAGGAAACATTACCTGAGAATTACCCTGAATTCTTCTTTAGAGACCTCCTCAAAAAATTCCCTGAAGCCTTCATCGTCGCCGATTCAGGGGGCAAACTCGTCGGATACATAATGTGCCGAATGGAAGGAGGTATATCTCATTTCGGTATACGCTGGGTTCGGAAAGGTCACATAGTTAGTGTGACTGTGTTGCCTCAATATCGGCGGCGCGGTTTGGGCTCAGAATTGATAACCCGTGCAGTCAGTGCAATGGCCAATGCATATGATGTAAAGGAAGTCATATTAGAAGTACGTTTATCCAATACAGCGGCCATCGCAATATATGACAAGCTTAAGTTCAGTCAAATTCGTACTATCAAATCATATTACCGCGATGGCGAAGGCGCCATCCTAATGGCGATACAAACAACGAAAAACCATTAGCTCCAATCACAAACTTTTATTCTAGGATGCTATACTTATGACGATGCTAGAGAAAAGCTGTTCTAGTACAATAGCTTTGGCGAGAAACTCATCGTATTGAGGCAGGTCAGGAAAATGACATCAGGCAAAGACTCCATCAAAAGTCGTATAGGAGTAGCTGATGAAGAACTTCACGGTGTTTTTCACATCTCGAAAAAAGAAGTTATTATCGCAGTAGTGCTACTAGCCTTCTACATTGTAATACTTCTCTTCTTCAGTACCAATGTTCTCTTGCTTATCATTGCTGGTATGAGCTTCGCGCTATGGTTAACATTTCGGGCTTCCCATTGGGCTATTGATGGCTTAGAGACCCTAGGGATTTTCGCCGGAATTAGCGCGTATACGATTGGTGTCCTTTCCAGTCTTGCATCCAATACACCCGAGGCGGTCATTAGCTCGTTAATGGCCTTGCGTGGCATCACCACCCTCCAACCAGATTTGGTTACCATTGCAGTCCTTAGCGTTGTGATGGCAGCAGGGTTCAACATCCTCCTCCTCGGATGCGTTGTTGTAATCTCCGCCAGAAAAGAAGGACTTCTAAAAGTACCTATTGAAGTCATAAGAGACGACGCAGACCTCATTAGATGGACGATTGTAGCGATGGTGCTGCTCTTTGCGCTAGGTATCATCCATTACATCACTGCAATCATTACAGCTATTGAAACCGCTACTACTACGGTTAGTATTATTCCTCTTCCCGCGATAGCAGGTTTGATGATGGTCATCTCCTACATTATCTATGCAGCATATTCTATCTCAAAGAAGTCTCCGAGCACGAGCGAACTCGTTCAGCCGCACCGCACAAAACGGACTTCTGTGATACTAGCTATTATTGGCTTTGTCGGTATTTTCATCGCGGGTTTTATTCTTACTGACTCGATTGAGCGTATTTTCCACTTTGTTCCCTTCAGCGCGTTCGGTGTTGGTCATGCACAGGAAATTGTAATAATGGCGATGATTATAGGAGCGGCAGGCGCTATTCCAGAACACGGAATTGCTCTTGTTGCTGCGGCTAAGGGCAAAGCAGGCATTGCCATAGGCAACACTCTAGGAGGTACAACTCAAGTACTCCTCCTCATCGTCGGCGGGGTTTCTCTGGCTTTATATCCCTTCGGTGGCTTGCCTTTGTCTGCGGCGGTTCTTCTACAATTTGTAACCGCTGCTGGTAGTCTTTGGTTCTTGAAACGTGCCATGACTGACGATCAGCGTGTAGACATTTTCGAAGGCATGATGATTTTACTGATGCAAGCCTTCGTTTTTGTCATAATCCTAACTCCAATTTAAGAGGGTAAATCAGTTAGAATAGCAGTGCTTTCAGCAAAACCTTAAATGAGTTCAGGCGAAATCTAATCTAGTGATTAGCCGTTCCTTCAGCGGGGAAAGCTTGTGCCTCTAGAGACTCTTCAGGGTAGCCTGGTTCAGATGGCTTCAACCATCCTAAACCGCTTGGGCTTGCCAGCTCCATCTAATCTATCTCCAGGTCTGAATTTGACTCGCTACAATCCTTGCAGGCAAGTTGTTATTGTTCATCTGGATAACTTTGGGCTTCTTGAGGTGGCGATGCATAAACCTCAGTTCCTGCTGAAGGAGAGTAGTACAATGCTCTCCCTAGAAACAGCTAATGGCTATGCTGCAAACGTTACAAAAGAACTAGTCTATGGGAATTTGGCTGAACCATTTAACCTGTTTTCGTTCATAGTTCAGCAAGGAAAAACCGCCTTAATTGTAGATAGAGAAGAGCAGCGTAGTACAGCGGGAACCGCTACATTCATACCCGCAGACACCGATATGCGAGTCTACATCGAAACAGCAAAGCTGTTGAACAGGACAGACCTGCTTCTCATCCACTTCCTAGATTACGATAAACTGCTTCAACAACATTCAACCCGTCCACCCCTTGAGCTAGCCCAGAAACTCCTGCATAGGACTGATCGGTGGCTCCTAGGATTCTACAAACAAGCGGTCCAACACACGCTCTTTCTTGTTCTCGGAAATAAGGGACAAAGAGATTATGGTATTAAATACGAGGACAAGTATGAGCAATGGGCTAAGGCAAACCTGCCCATCTGCCTAGTAATCTACAAGGGACCAGAAGGTTGACACTAAATGGCCGCTAAAGCTGATAAACAAGATGCCAAGGAGCCCCCTACAAGGGAATCTGACCCTGTGGCAACCCTGTTTTTCGTTGTTTTCATCGGAACTTTTGGTTATCTACTCTTTGCTAGCATGGTTGGGCTTTACCCTTGGATGTCTATAATGGATTCTGTTTATTTCATACCGACCTTGGAGGCGGTAATTACCTTCCTCGCCCTCCTAGCTATTATGTTATTGTCGCTGATCGGCGGTCTTGTTTGAATGCGCTACTCGATAGTCTTAGTAGGCCTTGTCACACTGGTTGCAGTCTTTCTTCTCACCTTTTACATAATGCTTCTCTTCGCTGGGCTCACAGCCCCCATTCCTTAACAGTCGACAAGACGATAAGTCTAAAAACACCGCCACTACCGAAGATGTAAAGGGAACTAATAGTCATGACATTAGCAGATCTCTTCGATAAGGATTCACTGCGTTTTCTGCTCTTCGGCGGGAAGGGCGGTGTAGGTAAAACAAGTAACGCGGCTGCTGCAGCCCTTTGGGCAGCTGAACACGGTAGAGAGACATTGGTGCTCAGCACTGATCCAGCACACAGCCTTGGTGATTGCTTTGCCCAAGACCTCAGCGGCGGCGAGGAAGTTCAGATCAAAGGCGTTAAGAACCTTTACGGGCTTGAGATTGATCCACGGAAAGCCTATGCAGAATATCAGCAAATGACCCAACAACCAGAGATGGGCGGAATGGAGGGGATGATGGGTCTCGGTGACTTGTCTGATATGACTGCTCCCGGTGCAGACGAGGCACTGGCATTTTCCAAAGTCCTTGAATACATACAGG
>CBDVBC010000111.1:0-5761 GCA_965372125.1 Candidatus Hermodarchaeota archaeon
AGTATTTAGCTCCTCTACCAATTCTGCTAATCGGCGTCGTTCAGATTTGTTCTCCTCTAGCTGCTGTTCTAGAGTAACAAGTTCGTTTTTCAAATCGACTACTTCTTGCCCCAGATTATCTGCCTGGGTTTGCGCGGCTATATTCTCCTGTTCACAATATCCAAGCTCACTCTTAGCCCGTTCAAGTTCGTTATTCGAATGTACCAAATCTTTCTGCAGGCGTTTAAGCTCAACTTGAGCAAAACGCATTTCACCACTCTTCGCAGTCAATTGGAGTTCGACTTGGCGGAGTTGATTCTCGAGTTCGTCGAGTTCTCCTCGAAGGCGATTAATACTACTATCTACACTACCTCTTTCTAACTCTGCAAGTTTCTCTTGATACCCTTGACGTTCTGTAACGAGTTGGGCTATTCCTTCTTCTTCTTGCTGCTGTTTCTGAACAAGCGCGTCCCTAGCTAACACTTCTTCCCGAGAGCTCTCTTGAAGTTTTGTTATGCTCACCTTTATTGCTGTGAGTGCTTCTTCTTTATCCGTTATATCATCCCTTGCCTCACTGAAGCGCCGTTCTATATGAGTCAACTCTCGCTGAGCAATCTCCAACTGTTCAACAAGTTGACTGTTGGAGCTCGTTATTTTCTCGTAATCCCGGTCCATCGATTCTCGTAATTCCCGCAAATCTTTGAGTTTCCTTTGTAGATCAGGAATCAAACTTTCCTCTTCTAGCGATAGAGATGGTAGACGTTTGTAGTATCCACCCTTTAAGATGTGGTTTGGCTCAATAACATCGCCATCAATTGTGACTTTTCTAAATCCAGGAGCTTTAATTTCTCGTGCTACAGACAAGTCCTGGACGATAATTGTACGACCAAAAGCAAATTCAAACGCGGAGCGGAACTTTTCGTCAAAGGATAATAGATCAATAGCATTTCCTTTAAAACCTGGAAAATCGTCCTTGTAGGTGGAAGGTTGAGGGTTAATTGATGCAAGAGGGATAAAAGAAGCACGACCGATTTTTCTTTGTTTAAGATATTTGATACATCGGACCGCTGTATCCTCATTGTCAACAACAATGAATTCTAGCCTCCCTCGGCTCGCAACCTCCAGAGCAACAGCATATTCTGTAGAAGTTTTACCTAGACTAGCAAGAGTACCATATATTCCCGATACTTGCTGCTCTTCAGCAAACCGAAGAATTGCATTGATTGCTGCTTGACGGGACAGTCTAAGCTTCCCGAGTTCGCGGATGGTTTTGAGCCGGGTTTGTGCTTCTAGAAGTTCATCTTTTGTCTTCTGAATAAGCTGATTAAGTTCAGTTTGTTCCCGTGTACGATCAAGTAGAGAAGTGCTTGTTACTCGTCGTTGTTCTTGGATTCTTGTCAGTGCGGTTCTTTTTTGTTGAACTTCAACTTCAGCTTCTTCAAGGAGCCCTCGTGCTTCTTCAATTTCTTGCTCTTCGTCAGAGACTAATGAGGTACTATCCGTGATTTGTTGTTGAAGATTCACTATGTTCTGTTCAGTCACACGATACATAGCCATAATCTCGCCTAACTTTCCCCTTTTTTGCTCAATAGTTTCTGTTAGGGAAACGACACTTGTTCTTGATTCCAGATAATCAGTGTCTGGTTTAACGAGTTGTACTGAAAGTTGCATTAGTTCAGTTCGAAGAGGAGTTATTTTCGTCTTCAGTGAAGCTTCATCATCCTTTAATTTCATAACCAGTTTCTCTAAATTAGAATATTTGTCTGACTCGCTTCTCTCCAAAGAACGGAGATGAATTATGCTAGCGGAAATAGATTCAATTTTACTTCTGAGCTTACCCAATGTGATTTGAAGTCCACTTATTTTCTCTGTGATTCGTGATTTTTCTACTTCTTTCGCATGTCTCGCGCTTTCGAAATCTTTCATCCGAACACTAATCGACTTGGCGGCACCCTCCAGAGCAATGATTTGTTCTTTTGCTTCCCGTTTTTGTGTTTCAAATTGATTGATAGCCTTAGTTAGAGCAGCATATTCACTCTTTAACTCATTTAGACGTTCTTCAACACGAGCCAACTCTGCAAAAGATAGCTCACGTTGGAGTAGTCCCATTTTCTCTGTTATTTCTTGCCAGCGAAGAGCATCACTACGATCCCGTTCTAATCGTTCGTATTCTTGACGAATCTCTTCTGTCCGCACTTGTACAAGACCAAGATTAGCATCTACTTTTTTGAGTTCTTCCTCAATCTGCCGTTTCTTCTCATCATAAACAGAAATGCCGGCTATATTTTCTACAATTTGACGGATTTGAGTAGATGACATACCAACAATATTAGCTAGCTCAGTTTGAAGGACAATATTATAGCCTTCAGGATGCAATCCAGCTACACCGATTGTGTCTAAAAGCTCTGTTCGCGTGCAACGTTTTCCGTTAAGGCGGTATACGCTAACGCCACTTGTATCAAGTTCCCTGCTAACTGAAACTTCATCAGCATCGATTGGAAGTTGCCGGTCTTTATTATCGAAAACCATCGTAACACGACAGAATTTGGCTGGCGTGTTCCCTTCACCACCGTTGTACATCAGGGACGCGAATTTCTCTGCGCGAAGTGCCTTACTGCTTAAGCGACCAAGAACGAAACAAACAGCGTCAAGGATATTGCTTTTACCACAACCGTTCTTCCCGACAAACACGGTCAGGCCCTTACTAAAATTTAAGGTTACTTTACGTGATCAGAATGATTTGAACCATAAAAGATGTATTTGTCGGATATGAGCCACGAGAAATACTCCTGTCAACTGTTATACTCGTCTAGAATCCTGCAATGTAAGGGCGGGTAATATCCTTAATATTCCTTTTTTAGCCTTGGTCTATTTTTTCTACAGCTCTTCGGAGACTCCTGATAATAAGACCCAAGCTAGGGGCTGCATCTTTTCCGGCAATCGCCACCGCAAAGGTCTTCAAAGCGTGAACCGTTATTGTATACCCATTCTCTGACTCGATATAAAGAACCTGAGATGTACTCTGATTAACAGCAGTGTTGACATTTTTTGATTCATTATGCAAAGCCAAAATACTAGCAGCAATCTTATCATGGTCCTTTTCTGTCAGCGTTAGACCTGCAGCTACTTTCCCTGAAGCAGAGGCGACAATTAAGCCTTCAAGTTCGGGAATAATATCCATAATTTGACTGAGAATCTGCTCAATTGCTTTCTTTTTCAGCATTGAAGACACACTCACGATTTCAAGATACCTAAGGCGATACCCTATTGCGGGATAAGTGTTTAGAAGATAAAAACTGTTCTCTAGCTAGGGTAGCCTGTTGATAACACTCTGAACCACGCCTAAACCGGGATTTATCTCCTCAACTAACAACGACCAAGTAGCAGCAGAGTTCAAGCTTACAGAGTAGAAGCGAGACCCACCCTCTTTGGGTGCGCTGCTATGGATTAGAAATTAAACTCAACCTAGGCACCTGAATCCGGTGGGCAAGTTTCAAAATACGGTTTCAGTACTAGGATACCTTTATAACTAAATCAAGAGACTGATTAATTAGAAGTAAAGTGTGTGGGGCCCTATGATAGGCGGAAAGGCATTAAAAGATACTCTTAAGCGTTTGGAAGCTCATGAAGGTGTCCGTGGTGTAATTATCACCAATATGGAAGGCTTACCCATAAAGTCGACCCTTAACGCTGAAAAAACTGAGATAATAGCTGCCCTCATAACATCCCTTATTGGGAAAGCAAAGCGAGTTGTTGATGAATTAGGTGAAGAACTCGGCGCTAACTTCATGAATTTCCTCACCATTTCTTTACAGGGTGAATCCCAAAGTGAGATATTGGTCGCCCCCGAAGAGGATTACATTCTGATATTATTGAAGAGTACTTAGGATTTTAGATTTTTAAAACCTAATTCCCAAAAGAATTTAAGTCGCCAATCGAAATGTAAAAAACACAAGCGCTGGTGGAAAGGAGCTAATTAAATGCACCCTGTAAAAACCTTTGACGAAATCCTCGCCGATGTTATTAAAAGCGAGGGCGGCATTAAAAAATGCATCCTCGTCGACAGAACTGGACTCACGATTGCCCACGTCTCCAAGTTCAGTTATTATCCTCTCGATGTTGATGGAATAGGCGCTATTGCTAGTGCCGTTTTCTGTGCAAGTGAAGAGCAAGGAAAGAACTTGGATGTCGGTAGTCTAATCATTGTTACCTCGGAATTTGACGACGGTAAAATTTTCGCTGCTGGTGCCGGGAAGGGTGTTCTTTGTGTAATCACTGACAAGGAAGTCAATCTTGGCATGATCAGAATGGTGATGAAAAAAGCAGCAATAGAACTAGCTAAAGTTCTGGAAGAATTCTTGTCCGAGAAACCATCAGTTGGAACCGGGAAAACTGATTCGGAAAGAGAGGAACTCCGAGCGGCACTAGGAGAACTGGAAAGGGGATAATAAGAAGAGCTAAAGGAAACTCCGAGAAAGGAGGAGAGCCCTACCGTGAGGAAAGACACTCAAGGCAGAATGCATTTCAAAATCGTGTTTTGGGGACCCTCACTTTCGGGTAAAACAACGGCCCTCCGTTGGATATACGATAATGTCGAAGGGCTGCAAAAAGGTAGCTTCACATCAGTAGCAGACCACACTGGTCGCACATTATTCTTTGACTATACTCCGATTCAAGCAACGGAGCAGGTTGTTTTTGAAATCTACACAGTCGCCGGGCAAAAAAGGCATGCTGGTCAGCGGAAGGTTATTCTTGAGGGTGCTGACGGCATAATTTTCGTTGCAGATTCAACTCCAGATCAGATGGATGCAAATATCGAAAGTCTGGATGAGCTTCGCGAATTACTTGGATCTCGGCTAGGCCACGATGTCATTCTTATTGTTATGCTAAACAAACAGGATTTACCAAACGCTATGCAAAAAGATGTTATGCTAGCAAAACTAGGTCTTGGTAATGTTCAATGTTTCATAACTTGCGCTCTATCTGGAAAAAACGTGAAACGGTCCTTCCGGCAAATTACTCGAGATATGTTAATGCAACATGTGTACCAAGCCCCAGCAAAAGCGTCAGCGAGCTAAGTTAAAATTGATGTTATCGAGTTCACCGGAAATTGAGACGATTCTTGAGGAACTCACCAAGTCACTAGACGATGTCGAGGCTGCAGTAGTAGTTGGCATAGACGGACTACCTATCGCAGCAAATTTACCAGAAGAATTTGATGAAACTCTAGTAGCTGCTATGAGCGCTGCTCTCCTCACCGTTGGTGAACGCGCTGCTTCTGATTTAGGAAAAGGTGATCTTCATCAAGTCTTCGCGCAGGGTGCTACTGGGGCAATAATTATGGTCGCTGCCGGACAAGATGCGGTTCTTATGGTAAGTACGAATATTAGCGCAGTCACTGGTCTCGGGTTGGTTTTTATTAAATTAGAACAGGCTGCAGCTAAAATCGCCAAACATCTTTGATTAACTTAGCCACAGCCTTTCCACTGAAGATTTCCTAAAGGAAAGGTTAAATATCGTACATCATTCGCACTACAATAGGAGTCACCTATGCCAAACCCCTTGGGACCATTCTATCATATTTATTCTTGGCTTCTTTGGCGACAAATCAAAGATACGCCTATGCCACAACATGTAGGCATAATTCTTGATGGAAACCGCCGTTTTGCCAAGGAACAGAATAGAGATGCAAGCTTTGGTCACGAGCAAGGCGCCAAACGAATTGATGAAGTTCTCGATTGGTGCTTCGACGCGGGGATAAAAATTGTCACGATATACGTTT
>CBDVBC010000112.1:0-5752 GCA_965372125.1 Candidatus Hermodarchaeota archaeon
ACCATCCAATCATGAAGGATAATAATCAGAAACTCGAGAGTTAAGGTGTAGAGTTCATTGTACCGAGTATAGAGGAGGGTAAGGCAAAGTAAGCCACTCCAAATGAAGAGGTTCATTCAGTTATTCGTAAACTTCGTGCTAAACAAGACCTAGCTAAGGTCAAAGTTCTGGTTACCGCGGGTCCAACCATTGAATATATTGATCCAGTTCGGATTCTGACAAACCGGAGTACAGGCCGGATGGGTACGGAGATTGCGCGAGCAGCTTGGAATAGAGGTGCAGATGTTACTTTAGTCTACGGTCGTGGAAGCGTTCCACCACCTGAGGAGGTCAGTGTGATTCGCGCGGAAACTAGCCAAGAAATGTATGACACAGTGGTTTCTGAACTCAAGTCTACAGAATACAATGTAGTGATAGCTGCTGCCGCCGTAGCTGATTGGACACCAACGACTCCTAAAAGGGAAAAAGTTGCTACACGGAAGACAACCAAACTCTCTATTCAGCTTCGACCTACAAAAAAGATTGTAGATAAGGTCAAGGAGATTAGGCAAGAAGCCTTTCTCGTGCTCTTCAAAGCAGAACACTGTGTTTCGAACGACGAGTTAATCGATCGAGCTTTCCAACGATTACAGGCAGTCAACGCAGATTTGATTGTAGCTAATGATGTCGGTCGGCCCGGTGTAGGTTTTGAAGCATTGACAAACGAGTTGTTCATCATCGATAAGGAGAAGACTGTTGTACATATCCAGCGAACCTCCAAACAAGAAGCAGCTCAACGTCTTCTAGATATTATTGTGTCTAATCTCCCCTAAACCCGGAATGCGGATAGGTTAGTAAAGGCATGTTAAAGTGGATTGACTAACGCTTGCCATAAAGCATCTTCTCTTGGTTGTGGGAGCGGATTCTGTGAACCGTCTTTTTCGGTTATGAGACGGTTTTTTGGGTTCTCCACTAATTTCCCGATTATTGAGGCATCAACCCCAATTAGCTCTAGAGCATTGAGAACTTTGTGGGCTTTAGAAGGTTTAACAGCTATCAACATTGCGCCACTAGCGATCAAGTTGAGTGGGTTTATTTGAAGGAGATTACAAATCAGGCGTGTTTCTTTTTGAATAACGAGAGCCTCCCGATTTACAATAAAGCCTAGCTGTGATGCGTCAGCTAGTTCGTGGAGCCCATTAGCAACTCCTCCTTCGGTTGGATCATGCATTGCTGTGACTGCACTCGACTTCATAGCCTGAAGTGCCTCGGGTACTACGCTTATCTTCTCGATGAACAGCTGAGCCTGCTGGATTGTTGTATCATCGAGATGAAGAGAGAGATCCTCCATTCGGTCAGTAGCTAGTATTGCAGTGCCTTCGATAGCCACACCTTTACTGAGAATTAACATATTGTTTGGTTTAGCAGAGGCAGAAGTTACATACTTGCCCTTTTCAGCAGCACCTAGCATGAAACCTATGACAATGGGACGGGAAATACCTGGTGTGACTTCAGTGTGTCCTCCAATAATAGAGACTTTAAGATTTAGAGCTGCATCATGCATTGACTTCATGATGGTTCTTAGAAGACTTTCGTCAGTATCTTTAGGGAGAAGGATTGTAGCTAGAAACCATCGAGGGCGAATACCGAATGTTGCAATATCATTGGCACAAATGTGAAGGGCATAGGATCCGATATTTTGAATTGCACCAGTAATCGGGTCAGTAGTTGCGGCGAGAACACGACGTCCCACACGGAGAAGGGCAGCATCTCGTCCAATTCCTGGTCCAAGGAGTAGATCTGAATCAGGCGCGCCAAGAAAGGGAAAAACATTATCAGTTAATACTTTTGGAGGAACTTTTCCAGTACGTAACACCGGCACTGAAATCACAACTTGGTAGTTGAATTTAGCACTACGGAATTCTTATTCCTTTGGCTGAGGAGAGACTATATTCGATGTCCTTTTAAGAATCAGTTGTTAGAGGAATTAGCGACCAGCGACCCCTCTCCCCCCCCCATAATCGAAGAAAGTGACTCAGAAATTATCAGAAAGAGCAGTCCAGCAACTAATAAAAGCTCTAGAAGTGAAACTAGAAAAAGGCAATTTCACAGCAACTTTATCAGCGATTACGTGAGAAGTATCATACAAGACCGAGCAGATGTCGAGAGAAGCAAGAAAAAACTGTTCAAAAAAAGCCGAATCCGTGAAATGGAGTTAAAACATCATGCCCAGCAAACGAAGTTCCATTATAGTAGGACTATTCATGATTTGTTCACTAGCACTAATAGCAGATGTTTTCTTTTTCGGAGGAGGTTTCTTAGACTCTATCATGCCTGGTTTGGATTCACTCTTGAATATTCTTATTATTCCCCTATTGCCAATAAGTCTAGTTAGTCTGATTTTAGACAGGCGGCAAGCTGGCGATTCAACTCAACCTCCTCGAAGGCAAGATGAAGAAAGGTTTTCTAGAGGAATTCGGTCAGCTTCAGGCCAACCCGTTCCCCGGCAGCGTATGCAAACAAGAATTCGCCGTGGAAGACGAGCAAAAAGATTAGAAACGATTGTTGTTGAAGACTCAGAGAGACCAGCAGCTCCGACTAGACCAGCGCAACCCCAACCAACCAGAGAACAACCGAGACCCCAACCAGTAAGCATCCCCGCAGCCCAAGCTACTGCAGAGAAGCCCGCTATTGATGTTGAAGAACAATTAGCAGCAATCGAGCAGGAGATGGCTAAACTTGAGGAAGAAATGGGAGAGCCAGGAACAGAATTCCCCACCTCCCCGACCCCCACCGAACCAATTGGAGAGCCAGGAACAGAATTCCCCACCTCCCCACTCCCCACTGACCCTACTGAAGGGGGACTGACAGATACATCCTCTGATATGGAATCACTCTTTCCCTCTCTTGATTTACCAGAAGAAGAGAAATCTTCTGAGATAAAGGCTTTAGATGAGCTCCTAGCTCGCTTGGAGCAAAGGCGGAGGACTGGAAGTATTTCTGAAAGTACTTACGAGCGGCTTCGAACTAGATATCTAAAAAGGAAAGCTGAAATCTCCAGTGGATAGCGTCAGAAAAAACTGACTTTAGATTTCAAGTTCGGTAAAGCGTTTCTCGCCTGAATTTTAAAGCTGGTAATTGCTCCCGGACATACGTGACGCGGTCGAGGTCTATCATTGCGCTTATTATCTGTGGAGTATTATCAGCTTGCGCTAGTGCTTTACCCTCTGGATCAATGATAGCGCTTCGCCCACCAAAAGTGTGCTTACCATCGCTCCCAACGCTATTGCATCCAACTACAAACACTTGGTTCTCGATGGCCCGCGCCCGAAGAAGTGTCGCCCATACTGAAATTCGTTCTGCTGGGAACTCGGCAGGAACAAAAATGACCTGGGCACCGCGAAGGGCAAGGGACCGAGTGAGTTCTGGGAAACGAATATCAAAGCAGATTGCTACACCAAAAATCCCTAAATTTGTCTTGAAGAGAGGTAAGGATGTTCCCGGAGTTAGATACTGATCTTCTTCGAAGGGGGGAAATAGATGAGTTTTGTCATAGCTTCCGAGTATCCGTCCGTCTTTCCCTATTAGACTACAAGTATTGTAAATCTGCTTTCCTCGTTGTTCTAGCAAGCTACCAGCAACAAGGAATATATGAAAACGGCTAGCTAATTCCCGAAGTAAATGAATGGAGTAGCCATCTTGTTTTTCAGCAAGTGCACTCGCTTGGTCTAAGCAGTAACCAGTCGTGAATAACTCTGGTAAGACTAATATATCAACTTGAAGACGCGCCACCTCATGAATTACTTGAATAACTGATTTCAGGTTAGCCTCCTTATCTCCGAGTACTATATCGATTTGCGCGCAGGCAATATGCAGTTGCATAACAAGTTAGACATAGATGGTTACACTCAAAACTCTAGCGATAACTTATAAACTTCAGAAAGGTTTTTGTCTAAAGTCTAATTAGCACACAAGGTTGATTACATGGCTGAAGTTGACATTAAACCTGCAGTTCTCATGAAGCTGAAAGATCTTGGTAACTTGGTTCGACTAGTTAGCTTCTGGACAATGCGGGAGCGAACTGCAACCTTACTTCACTTTAAGAAGGGAAACCGCCACATCTTGGGAACCTACACGATTCTTCCTGGTTACTATAATCTAGAAGGGTTGCCTCTTTTTATCTACATTGAGCAAGAGGAAAGCCCCAAAGGACCCTTCATTAAATATCGAGCGGACCCAGCGGAGGAATGGAGCTACACAAAAGGAATCTTTGATAGGCAGTATCCAATTCACATTCCTTTGATAAAGCTAGACAAAGTACCCGTGTTTTTGTCAAATGTTTAGGGTATACTCAAAATAATCCTTCTACAAGGTCGCCCTTAGAAGTGTCACTTTCTTCGTCTGAGCTAGATGGTTCTGTAAATGGCCACCTAACGAGGGACGCTTCTACCGAACCTGTTCTACTTTCTATTGATTACGCTAGATGAAGGCACTAATCTTCCTCAGCGATATTTGAAAAGACTTGGATGTAAACTTGTTAAGCTAGTCATCTTGCTCATTAAGCGCTTTCTTCACATTCATCAAGAAGCTTTGTCGCTAGCCTTCTCCTATTCCCGCTTCTTTGGGGGTTTCATCGGAAACTGCGAAGAAGCTGATAACGTAAGCGATGACGAAGATGAGGCTTGAACCAACAATTAATATCTCCTTCAGTAGGAAGATGTCGAAGTTGCGAAAGAGTTCAACGAGAACAAAGGGGAATAGGAACAAGATTCCGAAGATAGAAAGCTTGGTTTCGCTCTGAATCCCAGCGCAGAATTTCGTGATGTAAGTGATCACAACGAGAGCCAAGCAGACCATGTTGATATAGAAAATAAAACCTATGGTGCCTCCGATTAATAGGGGATCAAAGCCTGAGAACCCAAAATTAAGAGGGTCAAACCAAGGATTGACGAAGACAAACAGAAGACCAGCAATAATGGCTTCTAGAATCCAAATAAACCAAACAATACCACCCTTCTCTTTGAGAACTCTTCCTTTTGCGTCTAGTGTTCCATAGGTTAGGTGGAAGAGAGTGCCTACGGCTAAGGCGTTAACTAGGCAGCATGAAACAAAGTAGATTGGGTCAACTAAGGCAAACCAGGTAGTAAAGATTAGTGGAGCAATATATAATAGAAATTGTTGGAACCAGAATATGAGAAGAAAGACTGGGAGTGCTGCTAAGAGACAGAAGAGAAGAGCAGTGTAGAGGAGACGGGCACCCGGTCCCTTGTTCCAGATAAACTCGGAGTGGAAGACTATTCGCCACGCAAGGACAAGAGCAGCGAAGACGGCGAGGGGTGGTGATATGAAAGGGAATAGGAAAAATGATACAACAATGAGAGTGTTAAAGCCGTAGAACAACCGCCAGCGAAATGGGATAATTGTTGTTTTTTCCGATAATGTTGAAAACGCGTTAGTGGTCCGCTCCTGAAATATAAAGATAAAAAGAACCCAAGGAAAAGCGAACACCAAAGGCATTATTACATAGCGAATGGCACTGGGAATCACCCCAGGTACTATGGTGAAGTGAAAAAGCACTGCGAAATAGAGTGTCAGACCAACAGCTGCAATTATTGGTGTTAGGATCCTCGATGTTTTAGAGCGCGCCTCAACGGACATATTCATCACTTGATAGGAACAGGGATTTTAACTTGCTGGCAGGTATGTGATGGGGTCCCGTTTTATTAGAAACGCTTAAATGGCTATCTCAGTAAGACCCCCGATATACTTTATC
>CBDVBC010000113.1:0-5750 GCA_965372125.1 Candidatus Hermodarchaeota archaeon
TGATGTAGTTGATTCATTTAAATCCTTGAATGAGAACCTCTCAGCGATTGATGGTTATGCTAGCTCTGGTTTTTAGCGATCTCCACGCTAATGCAATCGCAACTCGTAAAATCGCAGAGAAGCTGAAGGGAGTGGACTTTGGCTTTTGTCTGGGTGACCTCAGCCAGTGGTGACAGGGTCTAAGGGAGACTGTTGACCTTCTTGATGTTGGAACAGACCTTTACCTCCTTCCAGGAAATCATGAAACAGAAAAAGAAATCGAGCAGATATGCCGGGAACAATCCCACCTCCGCCTTTTACACGGCAGGAAAATCACCCTTGGGGGGACCAACTTTGTGGGTTTAGGTGGGGGTAGGGAAAAGGGCTTGGGAAGATTTCTCCTCAGCGACGCAGAAACAGAGCAGATACTAGCCAAATTCCGAGGATTATCCAACCTTATCATGTTTGTACACAACCCTCCCTCTGATACTGCTGTGGATTTGACTGGGGGAAACAGGCACATCGGCTCCCCGCCCCTCCGCCAGTTCATCCAGGAAGAGCAGCCACGGGCGGTCTACTCGGGTCATATCCATGAACGGAGTGGAGAAACGGACGACCTCGGAGCAACAAAGCTAGTATCTGTGGGGCAGGAAGGCATTTTCCTCGATATTTAGGGATAAGTTTGGGGTGTCGAATAGATTTTAAGCTGTTATTCCTAGTGTTGATACAGAATTATTCGTCCTGCTGCCATATGGGATAATCGAAGTAGTAAGGAGAAGCTACAATGAATGCTGAAGAAAGTGTTGCGGCTACCACTGAAGAGCTATGCCGGGTATGCTTAAAACCGGTCACAACGCCGTTCAAATGCCAAGAATGCTATAGCGTGTTCCATAAAACGTGCATAACTCACGAGAAGGGTAGGATTCGCAAGAAGAAGGTCTATGTTTGTAGCGTGTGTGGTCACTCTTCCTCGTCTTTTGAAATGAGAGTGGGCTAGACACCTCCTATGAGCTAAAGCCCCGAAGTGGCAGCTCTAGCCACAGGAGTGCGCTATAACTCCCTCAGCTTGGCTGCCGCCTGTTTGATGAGATCAGAGGCATGTGGTAATGTAGAGGTAGATAAAACCATTGCGCGGTAGACGGTGAACCGGCTCCTCTCGATCTTGAGCCGCTTGCACACCGCTTCCACGAAGGCTTCAGCATCACCCTTGTACTTTGTTTTCACAACCGCTTCGGCAAAAATCACGGTGCTGATTCCGAGCTCACGTTCCCTGACAGATTTCCCGAAACAGGACCTGATAGTCTTCATGTAGCCCCTCTTGTAAATTCGGACATAAACGATGACTTTGAAGTCCCCTCTGGGCATCTGCTCTGTAGCCATCCGCGCCCGTAATGTTCGATCCTCAGTGGAAGCCATCAAGGCACCACCAGTATCCTCTTTCAAGTATTCCACCCCGAGTTTTTCACAGAACTTCTCAAAGGCTTCCAGGGCCTTAGGATAAGAGGGGAACTCGAATACCAACTCTTTTCGCATGTCATGACACCTTCTGAATCACACATAGGTTTTTACGAATCCTTCCTACTAGAACAACTACTAGATTAGAGTTTAAGAGGATTACCTATGTTGATTCAGCGGATAAGGAGACCAGCAGGTCTAGCTCTTCTGGTAATAATGCTGGCAGTTTTTATCATCCCAGCCCCGCAACTATCTCAGGTGGCAGGGGTGTCCCGTTCCTTCGACAAACCCGCGAGCACCTACACGGGACCTGCCACGGTTACCTGTTTCACTTCCCCTGACTCTAGCTGGGCTGTCCTCAGAGGCCTCATGCGTGGTGCTCAGAGTGAGATGCTCATCTGCGTCTACTCCATCAGCAACGGGTTCCTCGTCAACGAGATAGAAAACGCCCTCGAACGCAACTCTTCCATGGAGATTAAGATACTGGTCTCGTGGAAATGGGCTTCTCCCGCGGAGCGCACCTATACAAAGGGGGCCTTCTACAACCTGAGCCAGCACGCTGCCTTTGAGAACAACCTCTGGCTTGTCTTCTCCGAGGACACCGACTTGGAATTCACCCATGGCAAATACATGATCTATGACCGTGAAGTCCTGATCGTACAAAGCTGCAACTGGGCGAAGAGCGGCATACCGCCGAGGAACAGCACCGGTAATCGTGAATGGGGAGTCGCCATCCGCCAACCTGATGTCGTCAACTACTTCATGGAGGTCTTCACCAGCGACTGGCTCCTTCCCAACATTGAGCTCTACACACCCAACCCCGGTGACGCGTATTCCTTTAGTAACTATCAACCAGGCGGCTCCTACTCCGCTCCCCACGCAGCCCAAACATACACGGATACGATGAGCATCCAATGTATACTCTCCCCTGACAACAGTGTCGACACCATCCTAGCGCTAATCCGGAGCGCCACATACAAACTTGACGTGCAACAAATGTATATCAAGCCTACTTGGGGCCCATCCTATCCTAACCAGTTTCTAGAAGAGATTTTGGAGGCTCGTCGTCGGGGAGTCCTTTGCCGGGTCATCATGGACGAGAAAGACGATGACAACGCAGGCGTCGCCGACACGCTCGTAGATGCAGGCGTAGGTGTTTCATGGCAGGGTGAACACTGGGGTTCCGGGGGATACTGGATGCACAACAAAGGCATAATCGTCGATGGCAGAAAGGTTCTCGTCTCGTCAATAAACTGGAGCAATTACTCCGTTTCCCAAAACAGAGAGGCAGGCGTCCTTATCACCCACACAGGTGTTGCTGGCTTCTTCGCCAGCGTCTTCCAATGGGACTGGGAGCACAGCGTGTACTTAGGCGGTCTGGGGCTTCTAAACCCGTTTGCACCTGTCTTGGATGATGTTCGAGAACCCGATATCAACGGTGAAATCGAGTTATCCTGGAGCATGAGTTGGGATCTTGATGGCTCCGTTGAATACTATCAGATTCAAATGAGTTCCAGAAACACCTTCACCGCTATTCTCGGAGAATGGGAGATAAACGGTTTATACTACGATGTTTCTGGTCTTTCTGCTGGCACCTATTTCTTCCGGGTCCGAGCAGTCGATGACGATGGCCTCTACAGTCCCTGGAGCAACATAGATGGCACCACAGTAGTGCCTGGGAATGAGTTTCCCTTCCTGATACCCGGGTACCCTTGGGAAGCAATCCTCCTTTCGCTTGTCCTCGTTCTAGCTCCGGCGTTGATCACACGAAGACATAGACAATACCCTAAATAGAGGGGTTAAGGCGAAGAGTTGTAGAGTAAGAGTTAGGTTGTGTAATGTCAAAACATAGTGCTTTGATACTGTGAAGTGTTCTATCTTGCTGACTGGTAAACGCGTTACACTCCGGGGCCTGGAACTCGCCGACGTAGATGCCAGCTGGTTCTTCGGGGAGATGATGCCAACAGCTACTGGATTCGCTCCATCAAGACGGTAGCTCCTTTTCTGGTAGCACCAATTCCTACTGCTCGCCAACCATATTTCTCTAGATGATTTACCGCCTCTACGGCTCTCGATAATTTCATATGGTAAATAGCCACATATCGTGTCGTGAGGTCTTCTGGTGTGATTTTTCCTTTCAGAAGTTTTCCAGCATCCACAGTTTGGTGTTCAGTCATTTTTATCGCCTCTCTCCCCCGTTGCGCTGTTCCTCTAAAAGGTTGTGTTTTACCTTGCTCAGCTAAGAGGGGTTGGGGAAGTGAGGGAAATAGAAAAATAGGGTTAGTGGATTCCTATTCCAGCAGGCTAAACAAGGAATTAGGATGATGATGTATCTTGCTTATTGGGAAACGTGTGACGCTTCGTGGTCTTGAACTCGCTGATGCTGAGGAGATTCTGAAGCATTTTAACGACTTGGAGATTCGCCAGTTCCTGGGAGAAGCGATACCCATCGCCAAACCAGAAGAGGAGGAGTGGATCCGCAATACCTGGGCACAGCGGCGGCAAGGTAAGGGTCACGTCTTTGGAATCGAGCTAAAAGAAACCCAGCAGCTAATCGGTACATGCGGCTTACACGACATCAGCCCAATCCACCGCGGAACCGAACTCGGCATCGCAGTCTGGAACAAACAATACTGGGGGAAAGGCCTGGGCACAGGAGCCCTCCACCTACTACTCGACTACGCCTTTGACCAGTTGAACCTTCACAGAGTCTGGCTCGTGGTCATAGAGGATAATGAACGCGCAATCCGCTCCTACCTGAAGGTGGGTTTCCAGCACACAGGACGCCACAGACAAGCCGTCTTCAAACAAGGCAGCTACCAGGACCTACTCTTCATGGACATCCTCGCCGAAGAATACCACCAGAAACAAAGCCGATGAGGCTTGATAGTGTACTCTGATGATTCACGGAAAACAAGTCAACCTACGCGGTCTTGAGCTAGAAGATGCCCAAGAAATAGCGCAGCACTTTAACGACTGGGAGGTCCGCCGGTTCCTCAACATGATAGCCCCGGTCTCCAAGGAGGAAGAAGAGGATTGGATTAGGAGTACCTGGGAGCAGCGGCGCAAAGGCACTGGCTATGTCTTTGGTATTGAGGTGAACGAGTCCAAGCTCCTCATCGGATCCTGTGCCCTAAACCCGGTGAGCGTCATCAATCGTAGCTCCGGCTTTGGCATCGCTCTCTACAACAAGGCGCATTGGAACAAGGGTTATGGTACGGAAGCCACCCAGCTTATACTGGGTTACGGCTTCAACATGCTCAACCTCCACCGAGTCCACCTAACAGTCTTTGAAGGCAACGACCGGGCAAGACACATCTATGAGAAGGTGGGCTTCAAACTGGTTGGATGCCACCGTCAGGCAATCTTCCGCAACGGGCGCTACTGGGACATGGATGTCATGGATCTACTCGAAGACGAATTCCGTCATTAGTATAAACAGAAAGAAAGATTATAGCGGAAAAGGAAAGGGGTATACTGGAGAGATTTTCATGACTTATGTGAAAGGCAAAAAAAACATCTTCCTCCTACTCACTTGGTTCATCCTGGTCCAGGTAGGAGTCATCTACGTCCTGCTGGTAGGAGGGGTATCCTTCGGCACTATAGTCCTAGACATATCCCTGCTATCCTACTTCCTATCCTATTACTACATCTGGCCGATTCTTGGGACGCTCCTCTGCATCATTGTGTTTCCAAGAATATTCAGTCCCCTCTTCCTGAGGATTAAGCCGATTTTCAGCCGCGGATTCAGGAATGCATATCTAGACATAGTCTCCACACCCTTCGATCTCGGGAAGTTCATACTACGAGGATTCTCTATCTTCCTCTTCTGTTTAGGTGTAGGAGCATCCTTGATAACCCTATGGCTATACAATAGCACTTGGTTAATTGTAGTCTTGGGGTTCTTGCCCTTTTATTCGGATGCAGGCGGAATCATTAGCAGCATCGGGTTCTTCGAGCTCTACTTCCTAATCCTTCCAATAATCGTAGGTATCCTGGCAGTTGGCTGGGCATTTGAAGACGCAGGCGTCATCCATTACAAGCTCCAGAAAAAAATTACATCAGAGTTCTTCGAGATACAGCCAATCCACCTCAAGTATCGTGACCTCATCCTAGGTTATGCCTCTCTGTCTTCAGTATTCTACTTCGCCAGAAGCATTTACTACTACTGGATTACAGCACCTTGGGCGCTATATGAGCCTCTCCTTATCTTCGTCTTCGGATTCATGATTACCTTACTCATGATCCCCGCTTATATCGTCTACGGGCTCATGGGCACTAGGTTCCTCAGAAAGAAGCTACACGAAGTACAGCCG
>CBDVBC010000114.1:0-5731 GCA_965372125.1 Candidatus Hermodarchaeota archaeon
GGTGATTCTTGAGTGCTTGCCCAACAAAGGCTATGACAGCACCGATACAAACTACGAGACCATGTACATCAGGTAACCGTTTCCAATACCAAGCTAGAAAGAACGTGAGGATGAAGATGATGGTGGCAATTGCTAAGAATGGAAGAATCGCAAACTTGACGATTTCGATTGTTGGCGAGACCCAGATCGCTATTAGAAATGTAATTGAATAGATCACCATTATTACATAGGTCAGGTTTCTTCGTTCAGACATCCAAACGAGGAGTGAGGCAAATAACCAGAGGAGAAGAATAATACCCGTTAGACTTACGCGAAATTGGTAGAGAGGCAGAGTATATTCGATTAACCCCATGGTGTCTGCGGATAACCCTGAGTCAACGAAGACGTCAATCGACTCTGCTGCCCCTGCAAAGAACATGCCAACACCAAAAAGGAAAGGGATGTCTGTGTAGAAGTGGACATCAGCACGTCGCCATCTGTAAAGGAGCATAGCACCAATCAAAACTTGGCACAGGACCTTGAAGAGTTCAACGATCCATAAAGGATCAAGTGAGGGAAATACCATGATAGTTCACATCATTTAGTGAATAGGACCTTTCACTATATTTCATATCGTTAGGCATATAAACTACTATGGCGAAAAGAGGAGAATTGTTACCCAGAGGTTGCACCTACTGGAAGAGCGGCATTGCAAGGTACTCACAAGCCAGCCCTCGCAAAAAGGATTCATTTACCAATGCTAACGCGTGTGATTAGGCTAGGAGATATTTTGGGAAAGGCGTGAATTGCGATTTGTATTTCGTTTGCGACTGACGCCGCTAGTCACTTTCGGGCAAGATACCAGCATGTCGTAGGAGTGTGCCAAGTGCTTTACAAGTGTTCAAGGGGTCGCGTAGAGCGTTGGGATGAAGACGTGTAAAGTAGGTACATAATCTATCAAACTGTTGGACGACGCGAAAGCCGGGCTTCAAGGCAGAGACTATATGGTCTAGCTTGACTAGCTGGGTTCGAGTTTGGCCGGTCAGGTTGGTTAAGCCTCTTTGGGTGAGGAGATCTGTACGGGATATAGTCGTCACTGCCTGGGCTGCGTCTAGGAGTAGGAAGGATAGGTGGAAAATGGCGTCAGGGGTGGCGGCGAAGTCAGGGATGGGAAGCTCGTAAAGAAGCGTGTTATGATGATAGGTGACTCCATTAGCGAATCCTTGTTCGATGAGCAGATGGTCAGCAGCATAACCTCTAAGGCGAATAAGAGCCTCCAATAGGATTGCGAAGATTGTGGCGTCCGTGTCTTTGTTTGAGGCATGGGAAAGACCACTGGTGATTGGTTGTGTAGATGCTGGTGTTATTGGTTGGCAGTCAAGATAGCAGGGCCAGTACTGATCCGGTGTAGAACTAGGCATGTAATACGGGTAGCTTGCTATGGTGTGAGCGTAGTGTTCAGCGAAGCCCCTTGGAATCAGGTAGGCATCATCATGGCGGCTCGGTAGTTCGCAGGGATTAGTAATAAGGGTGCAAGTGTCTTTGTTAGACCAAAGAGGTACCCAAGCTAGATGGGGAGATGTCGCAGTTTCGCTTTCACTGAGTGGCAGAGCTATGATGCGAAGGCGGGTGACGCTGTTGAAGGCTGCCTGAACCGCCTCGATAGCGGGTCGGTAATGGAGAGAGACTTCGCAGTAGCCAGTGGTCATCAATAGCTGGTCTAAACTTTCGTCTTCTAGACCATATCCTTCGTGGAGACTGGTTGGAGGGAGTATAGTTGATGGCTCCATACAATTCGGCGCCAATTTGGTTGCTTTAAAGGGCTTTCGGTCGCTTTGTGAGAAGTAAATATTCGCCTAAATCAGCCCGACCTAGTCCCACTCCTTCAAGATGAGGAGAGTCTCCATGTCGGTCACGCCCTTTGTTTCCTCTATTTTCCTGAGGATTTTTGCGCGGGCACTACCGAGGCTCCGGATATCGATGCGTACCAAGAGGTCCCATTTCCCAGTGAGGAACGAGATTTTCTTTACACCGCGAATCCTATACAGTTCTGGCATGATATCCCGGCAACCTGGAGAAACCTTCACGAGAACGTATCCACGCATCTCGCTGAGGGCCAAGGCGATAATCCCGGAAATAACGAATATTGTCCCTACAATTCTTAGAAACCAGAAGAAGGGGTCTGGGGAGATTGGGTTGAAAACTGCGGGGAAGAAGAACACTCCCAGGATGTTGAGTGGTATCCCAAGCACGATAGAAATCGAGTTGATACCTTGGACGACACTCATTTTCCCCTTACATAATGCTTGTATGTACAAGACGAATGACAAGAAGGTAAAGACGACAGGTATCATGAGCCAATGGATGATTATCGGAAGCTGGTAGATGAGGAGCAGGACGACTTCTGGGGTGATGAAGGGGATCATGAACAGTGACATACTACAGTTGAGAATGAGGAGAACCCAAAGGCGCAGATTTAACGAGTCGGTGGTGGCACTAGGGCGTATCTCTCGGCGTTTGGCCCGGCTCTGGAAGAAGACACTCACCGCTCTTCCGCCTCCCCAGAGGCTAACGACGATGATGAGTAGACTGGGGTCGATGACACCGGGTATCATGCCGATCAGGAGGACACCAAAGGTGATGGCGATAATTGATTGAATCTCTATATTCGTCGGATAATCCCTTATCAGGATAAGGTCACCGATCATGAGATAGATGATTGAGAACTGGGCGAAGGGAAGGACTGCAGAGACGTCGCCGCTGCTGCCTACTACAAGGTAATAGGCGAAGGTTGCTATTCCAGCAAACACTCCAGCTAGAGCGAGGCTAAAGATAACCTTTCGGGAGGGAAGTGAGAAGCGATAGAAGCTTCGGTCAAATCGGGTTCCCAAACTTCGGCGTCGAGCCCTGTTGGTTGGGATACTCAGGATTAAAATGACAATTAGAGTGAAGAGGAAGCCCATCCACTGCGCGGCAAGGGCAAAGGCTATGGGATTTGGCAAAAACACCTTGTATACATATACATCGCTAAACACGGAGAAAGCGAGGAGAACACCAGATGTCAAGGCCAGGAAATAAAAGACCGTTCTAGTGCGCCGGGTACCCATTCGTCGCCGCATTCTTGCCCTCATCGAGACCCCTCAGTGGATAAGCCAAGTTTCCTTTCTACTTGGGCATGGGAATTTCATGTGTGACCACAGCAGTTGTGGTCTCTTCTAAACCCGGAATTTTACACACTTGATTCACTGCCAAGTTGTATAAGGCTTCAAGGTCTGGTAGTTTGACTCGAACAATTACGTCGAATTCACCGGTTGTCACGGAGACGCTTGTTGCTACTTCGATTTTTCGAAACATATCAACCACCTGTTGGATACGGCCCATTTCTACCTTGCAGAAAATATATGCGGTTACGGTCAATTGCTTTCGCCTCTGGAAGACACACACCCGCCACCATCTTCTTCTACCTTTAAACATTTGCTCATATATTCCTCAGAGACTGTTCTTGCTCAGTGGAGCATCAACCGTAAGCCATTTAAAGGAACCAAATCCCGCGCTGCTTATGATTCGCAATGACCGCTCAGGACACTCAAATCAATCGTGGACATCATGACCTTTCGAGGAATCCTTTGAGCGAAGTGCTCGACGAACTGATTGAAGCCGCAGCTAGCTTTCCCTTACCTGGCCTCATCGACGGCGCTTTTGTGCTGGATGGTGACGGGCGCCTGCTTGCCACCTCCGGGCGATACCTACGACGATTTCTCTGGGAACTTTCAGCACTCTCTGCTGCTCTTGCCGGGGTCGCCCAGCAAGGCCAAATCTACCTACAAGCTAGACCCTTCGCTGACATCATGATACTCTACGAAGATAAGCAGCTCTTTGTGTGCAATATCGGATTATCGAACCGAAGTATTCCAGTTCTACTAGCTATTGTCGCGGATGTCCGCACAAACATCGGGTTCATACGGATCAGAATGAAGCAGACAGCAAAGCACCTCCTCGCCCTTGTGGAATCCGATGCCACGGTTCAGAAGCTGCTAGGGCTCAGAGAGGAGGACCTTGAAGGTGCAATGCGGACACTCAACAACGCATTCACAGGAGGCTACGGTTAATGACAACACTAGAGGCAACAGAGGTAGAGAACGATTTCCTCAATAAACCGCTAAAACAGCTGAAAATTGTCTTCTGGGGTCCGGGAGCTTCAGGTAAAACCACCACCCTCCGCCATCTTTCAACTTGCCTGCATCCCCTTCTTTGCTCGAATCGCATCGAAATAAGCACCAGTGAGGACCACACGCTCCTCTCAGATTATCTTGCCTTCCATATCCCACTTCACACGTCCACGATTCTGTTCCATATTGTCGCGACAACTGGTCAGCGGCGTCTACTGGCAACCCGCGAGTTTGTAGCTCAAGGCGCTGATGGTGTTCTATTCGTAGCTGATTCGCAGCGAAGTGTCAGCGGTGAAAACAGGCGCTCCTTTGAAGAACTTGGTGCCTACCTTGAAGCCACCAACCGCTCAACCCCAGTGGTCATAATGGCAAACAAGCAGGACCTACCAGGTTGCCTTCATCCCTCTACTATTCGTCGACACCTTCAATCGCCTCCAGAAATCCCAGTGTTTGGCGCTTCAGCCCTATATGGTACAGCTGTCCAGCAAGTTTTCCAGCGACTCGTAAAGGATGTGTTGGTTCAGCATGTGGTTGTCTGATCTCCTCCAAGATAGTGTTCCCCTTCTCAGTTACGCTGTGGCTATTCGACAACCTGTACTGCTGATCGGTTTCATTGAGGCCTCCGTCCTTCGACGATTAGCCACACTCCCGCCCCACCGAAACCTTATTGAAATTACATCTGACTGGTTCGATGTCAAGGAAGATAAATTGGCCCAGCTGCCCCTCCTCTTTCAGAGTGAAACTGTGAATCTAACAGCACCCCGCCTCACCCTTGTTGCCCCCAATCTACCGACTCGGTTCCTACCAGCCCTCTTCAATCTCCCAAGGGCTTGGGTTGCCTCTACACTAAACCAGCCCAGTTCCCTACCAGATAACGTAATCACCTTCAATCTTCGCACAAAGAACCTTCTTAATGCGGAGGAGGGGCAGCTCGCTTCACACTATTTATTGTCCCTCCTAGCTGGGGTAGAATCACACGATATTGAGCTGATGCTTCAAGCAGGTCTTCGCCTAGTCGCTGCAAAGGCTCAGAGCCTTTTACACCTCACAAGGGACAAAGTAAAGGCTGAGCAAATACTCCGTCTTCTCAACATCCAAACACACTCTGAATTAGATCTCTGCATAGCCATTGCTAAAGCCGATTACTCTCTAGACCTAGACACATTCCAAGAAGAAGCCTACAAACCGCTTAGCCAAAAACATCAAGTGGGTAGTGGTGATTCACGGCTTCTCCTTGAAAAATATGAGAAATTACGTTGTTCTATGATTCATGTCGATGATGTTCGGACTATGCTAGCTGGTATCACTGATAATCTTGCTGCCCGTGGGATTCCGCCTAACCTTCTGACCCGTATTTTTAGTACTGCTCTCAATGAATGGATTCCTGAGCCTAGGTCGTGATGTCGAGCCTAGCTTCTGTCTCTTGGCACAGATTAATGAGATCATCGAAGGCGAACCGCTCGGTCCCAATCAAGTGGCGGGTCCGGAGTCTGGCGGCAAGAATTGTTATACGAAGTGATTCACGAAGCGCTGCACTAGGAGTCATACCCAGGGTCACGAGTTGGGGAACCTGTTCTACGGCT
>CBDVBC010000115.1:0-5703 GCA_965372125.1 Candidatus Hermodarchaeota archaeon
AGCGTTTAGGACAAGAGGAAAATCAGAAAGGGTTGGCACCTATCATTCAATGTGCATGTATGCGCGGGCTGCCAAGCCTAACAGAATCAGCATCAACCCAATTGAATATGCTGAGACAAGAAGTGATGCCATCAACATTAGAGCGATTCCTCCTGTAAAGAAGCCGAGAAGGAGAAACGTAACCGGGGCAATTACAACCCACGAGAGAACAGGGTATGTAATCATAAGACTAACCGGAATCTGATTTTGAGCCTGGGTGGCGTAAGGGTACCGACTACCCAAGCTAATTCCCATTGCAGTAGATAAAACCACAGCATGTGGGAGTATAGCAAGGGCAATTAGGACAAGACCGAGATTGCCAAGGATTACCGCGAAGTAAAACGCGAAGGGAACTGCAATCAGCACGGGGGTGACCAGGAACAGAAGGAATTTACCAAAGGCAACTTTTATTGGAGCAATACGGGCGAGACGAATCAGATAGAGGGATCCGTATTCGCCGCGGAAAGGGTCAGCAGCTGTAATGGCTAGAAGGGGGGTAATCAAAATCAGAAGAAGGGAATAAAGTGTTGGTGTGAAAGTAAAGACATCTTCTGGTAAGGGTAGGACCAAGCGGATTACAGGGCTCAAAAGGATTAAGATGAGGACGATAACATAATTTGCAGCGATCCCTGCCCAATAAAATGCTTTCCCGGGTTTTCGGATCCCAGTAATGATATCTTTCATTAGAAGGGTCCGGAAAGGCGAGCCTGCGCCTTGGAAGGAGAGACCTATCCGACTAAGGACCCCGACGACTGGTCCTCGCCGCTGCGTTGTAGTGATGATGTCTTCAAACAGCTCTGGACCCACGGCGTTGGTCAAGTGTCTAGCCAGAAGCAGGCAAACAGGATAGAGGATGATAAGAGATAGCAAGATGATGTTTAGTATAAAGGGAGATAAAGGGGCGAGCTGACCGTTTGTACAGAGTGCAACTATCAAGTAGGCAAGGGTGAAAATGGGAAGAGGTAATCCTAGTCCTCCCAGAGGGAGCGTAGGAGATAGGAGGATGAGAGTACCAAATACAACGCCAAAGTAGAAAAGAATTCGGAAAAGGCGGCTGAAGAACCGTGGCTTGGTGGCAGATTTTCGGACACAATATAGGGAGTGGGTTGCTAGAGCACCCACCTCACCAAGAAGGAACATCAAGAGAATAGTAATGGCGAACAAGTTGAGAGAAGCCCCATACTCTATGCTGAAGAATGCGATGACCGGGATAAAGGCAACAACTCCATAGACGTAAAAAAGCAGACGCCGTGGGATTGATCGGGCATACTTCGCAATAAAGATAGTATTTGCTCTAAGGGGTGCAGTGAAGATTATGTCGATATCCGCAGACTCCACTTCATCAGCAAGGGGACAGCCTAGTAGTGCCTTGAAGATTTGTTGAACAGTGATCAACGAAGCTATAGCGTATACAAGAAGTATCGCATTAGGACCTAAAAGGCCACTATCAACAAACAGCCAGTACATCGGCGCTCGCATCTCCTCGGGGAGCACAAAAATCAGAAACCAGAGAAGAAACAGGACTAGCCCGACGATGGCAAAGGAGACTATTTGTACAACAAGAAACGCTGGGCGACTTAGTACCCTACGCAGGTGGCTTAGAAGGCGGCGATATTCCCAGCGAATAAGGGTTCGGGCACTAACCGTTGTCAGGCTTGCTCACTCCCGCGTAGTATCGAAATGTAATACTGCTCTAAGGTTACACCACCTTCAATGTGGCTCCGCAAATCCTTGACCGAACCCTCGGCAACCTTCACCCCTTTTGAAATTATTGTGAACTCTTGACTTACTTCTTCTGCGACGCTGAGGATATGAGTGGAAAGCAATATTGTGTGGCCCTCTTTGGCGAGATCCCGTAAGAGTTGCTTGAGAACATAGGCTCCCTCAGGGTCCAGTGAATAATGTGGCTCGTCCATTACAAGCACTGTTGGTTTTCGGATTAGCAGGCCGCAGAGGAGACTTCTTTGGAGCATTCCCCTTGAAAGTGAACCCAAGTACTTGTGCAGATACGAACCGATATCAAAGAGTTCAACATAACGGGCTCGGCGTTCCTCGAAAATTTCTTCGGGAACTTGGTACTGGCTGGCAATGAATTGGAGAAACTCATCGACTCTTAGACTCTCATAGGCCGAGGGGTTATCTGGAAGAAAGCCTACATGCTGCTTGGCTCGCCATGATTCCCGGAGCATATCAAAGCCGCATATGAAGATGCTGCCCCGAGTCGGACGGGAGAGGCCGATCAGCATCTGTAATGCCGTCGTTTTTCCAGCACCGTTGGGACCAACAAGAGCATGTACTACTCCTCTACCTATCCGGAGGTTTAGTCTATTCACTGCTAGGACACGTTGCGGGTATAATTTAGATAGATGAAATGTCTCAATAGCTGGTGAATCTTCTGCTGGTTCTGCTGTAATATTACCCATAATCGCTTCAACACCTCCTTTGTTGGGCGAATTGTTTCTCTTTTGTGCCCGGTTATGGGATTCCCCATGCTTGTGGCATAGGCACGAGCACGATAACGACGATTGTTACAAGGATAGCGCCTAGGATGCAGGCTGCTCTAGTTACTGGTGAGAGATTCTTGTAGCCCTTTAATGCGAGTGAGAATAGGGCTGCGGCTACAAGGAAGCCGCCAAAACAGCGGACAATGATGTACATCGGCACTAGGATAATCGATACAACGGGTGCGATGCTTGGTGTTTGAATTTGAATAAGTGAAAGCCACGCTAGAATAAATGTGGCGATGGTCACGAAGAATAGTCCAGCGATTAGGAAGCGGTGTTCGGAGAAAGTCTGTATTTCTCCAAACTCTTGAAGCGCGTATTGCTGCTCGATGAGTGTTATTAGCTCAGCGCGGCTCATTGAATCGGTTATCGTCAACCCTATTGAACGCGCCTCTGCTTCTAATTCTCTACGATTCAACTTAAGTAGTTTATCCCGTTTATTAGTCATCATCAATTGGCTCCGACTGCTGATTAATCAAAGGCATAAAAGCCTGTGCCTTTGTCCTCAAAAGATTTTTCTTAGGTGCAATAGTTTCAACAAAATAGGGAAGATAAAATGTAGGTAAGGTTCCAGGTTCCCTATTTAGCCCAGGATTTCCAAACAAGGAGGAGAGCCATCACGATGAAACACGCTGCCATAAAGGAGAATGCAATATCCACAAGGGGAAGGCTAAGCCAACCCAAAGAAGCGAAGGGGAGTGTCCAGCCCAGATCAAAGAAGATTGCGCCGAGGGTGAAGAGGATAAAAGCAAGTGTCCAGCGTATTCGGTCCTGCAATTATTATTTCACCTAGAATAATTCAAGCTGCTATGACTCCGTCTTTAACTCTTTCCGTCACTCCCTCCCGTAGCGTCAGGGATGTAGGTTCGAAGCAGCGGAGCGTCCTCCTTTGGCTTTCGCCTTCGCCCAATGAGTTTCATAACCTCCACTACCACAAACACTGAAAGAGATATAAAGGCGACTAGTAACCAGTCTCCTAGGAAGAGTGGAGTAGTTTGGAATACTCCAGAAAGGAATGGAACATAAATTATAGCAGCATGCAGCAGGACAGAGACGCTGATAGCGACGAGGAGAAACCGGTTCTTCAGAAAACCAACTTTGAAAAGAGACAGAGTACTGGAACGTGAGTTCATGGCTTGAACCATTTGGAACATCACCAAGACGGTGAGGGCCATAGTACGAGCACGCAGAAGCGTTTCTCCTTCGGTGAACCCTAAACCGGGTAGTGTTGTCATCTCCCAAAAGAATACTGCTAAAGTTCCAATGGTGATTACCGCACCGACTAACCATATATTCAGCCACATCTTTCGTGTAATTGCACTTTCGTTGGGGTCCCGCGGTTTTCGTTCCATTACATCTGGTTCAATTGGATCCATACCAAGCGCAAGGGCTGGAAGTCCATCCGTGACGAGATTCACAAAGAGGATTTGGATAGCGAGAAGAGGGAGTTCCCAATTAAAGAGAAGTTTGAAGGTGATACTAGCTATGAAAAGGACGAGGATTTCACCTGCGTTACAGGAGAGGAGATATGAGATGAATTTTCTAGTGTTGTCCCCTATACCGCGTCCCTCTTCTATTGCTGATATAATTGAGGTGAAATTATCATCAGTTAGAATCATATCAGATGCTTCTTTCGCCACATCTGTTCCGGTGATTCCCATTGCAATACCGATATCAGCAACTTTGAGGGCTGGTGCATCATTGACACCGTCGCCGGTCATGGCTACACAGGCCCCATGCTGTTTTAGAGCTCGGACGATTCGGAGTTTGTGCTCTGGTGACACACGGGCGTAGACTCGGATTTTGAGAACTGCGTCTGCTAAATCTTCTTCAGAGAGGGCGTCCAAAGCTTGACCTGAAAGTACGATATCATCCTCAGTAAACATGCCTAGCTCCTGGGCGATGGCAACCGCAGTATACTGGTTATCCCCGGTTATCATAATCGGGATAATTCCTGCGCGTCGGCAGAGTGCAATGGCATCTTTTACCTCTGAGCGCGGTGGATCCATCATTCCCATAAGGCCAACGAAAATCAAGTCCTTCTCGACACCTTCAGGTGTGATATCCGATAGGTCGCCAGGAACCTTACGATAAGCCATGGCGAGAACTCGTAGAGCCTGGGTTGCCATCTGTTCATTATTTGAGAGTATGTCTGCTCGCAGTTCTTCTGATAATCGACGAACTCCCTTGTCAGTTAGGATGTGAGTGCAGAGCTCAAGTACCACTTCGGGTGCACCCTTCACGTAAGCCAGCGTTTCACCTTCTGGTGTGTCGTGAAGCGTAGACATTCTTTTTCGTGATGGGTCAAAGGGTAGCTCAGCGAGTCGCGTGTATGCCTCTAGAGCCTTACCATCTATTCCTGCTTTCTGTGCTGCCACAACGAGAGCGCCTTCAGTGGGATCTCCCAGTACCTCCCACTGACCTTCGTTCTTACGTACAATAGCATTGCTGCAGAGAGTTCCAATCCGAAGTAGTAGACCAAGCTGGGAATCCTGAAGGGGATTTAACGAAGTTCCATTCAGCTTAAATTGACCTTTCGGCGAATAGCCAGCTCCGGTGACTTGAATCCGCTGGTTAGGGATATAGATTTGTCGAACGGTCATCTCATCTTTTGTGAGCGTCCCTGTTTTATCTGAACAGATAACATTAGCAGAGCCTAATGTCTCTACAGCAGCTAACCTTCGGATGATTGCATTACGTTTAATCATCCTCTGAACGCCCAGTGCTAAAGTAATAGTAACAACCGCTGGTAATCCTTCCGGAATTGCAGCAACAGCGAGTGCCACAGCAATGATGAAGAAGTCAATAACGGACACTCCAGTGCTAGGCTTAATGAAATTAACAAGCACTTGAACAGCAAAGACGAGCATACAGATAACAAGAATGATAGCACCAAGTTGTTTACCGAGCCGTTCCATCCGCCGCTGCATCGGAGTAACTTTATCCTCAACCGTCTGAATCATTTCAGCAATTAGCCCTATCTCTGTGTCCATTCCAGTTTTGCATACAACTGCTAAACCGCGTCCTGATGTGATTGTAGTGCCCGCATGTACCATGTTCTTTCGATCTGCTAAGGGAATACCCCGACTAAGAACCAGCTTGGCTATTTTCTTAACTGGAAGGGACTCGCCAGTAAGAGAAGCCTCGTCCGTTCCAAGGT
>CBDVBC010000116.1:0-5617 GCA_965372125.1 Candidatus Hermodarchaeota archaeon
ATTAACGCCATTAGCGCGATGAGGAGTAGGAAGGTCTCGACAGAATCGAAAGTCGACAGCATTGCTTCGATTATCATGCTGGGCACCATTACGGATGCCTGTCCATCGAAGTAGTCACTGATAGTGTCGGCGATGCCTTCAGCGAGGTTGGGGTCGCTGACCAGCACGATTATAGAACTGATGGATTCAGGGCTCAAGAGGGATTTGTATGTCGTGTCGTTAATGAAGATGGAGCCGTCGATGGTTGTCACTCCCATTTGTCCCACTTCTTCCAGTAGCCCGTTCACTGTGAGAGTGATGTTTTCTATTGCCATGCCAATTCTTACTGCTATGGTTGCGTTTTCGCCAACCGAGGCGATGGTTTCAGTGAAGAAGCCCAAGAGGCAGGAACTGTTGTCAGAGGAGTCTGGCCAGGTACCGCTAGCGAAGGTCACCGAGTCACCATATATCTGCTCAAACTTTGTGAAGTTTACACCTTTCAGGGTGGTTTGGACTGTTCCACCATCCTCAGTGTACACGGTGGCGCTAGTCTGGTAGACTGATAATGCGACCACTACTCCAGGTATGGTTTCGATGTAGTCGGTGTCATTCTCGGTGAGGTCGATGGTTTCGCCAGCAGGAGGTTGACCCCCACCGGGGCCCATGGGGAAGCCGCCACCAGATGACACGGTAATGATGTCTGCATCAAGGCCTGTAGTGAGTTGGGAGTAGATTTGGGTTTGAAACCCGGTTGCAAGGGAGGAGATGCCAACGACTGCCATGATGCCAACTATCACACCCAAGGCGGTCAAGCCTGTTCGGAGTTTCCGTCGGCGCATGTTGTTGAAGGCTAGTCCAAGAATGCTTCTTGCTTTCATTTGGGTTTGCCTCCCTTTCTGGAGCGTTTGTCTAGGAATTTTCCATCCTGCATTTCAATAACCCGATCCGCAATCTTGGTTAGTCGTTTATCATGTCCGACAGCAATAACGGTTAGGTTCTGAGACTGGTTTACCTTCCGTAATAGGGAGATGATTTCAGCTCCTGTCGCTGTATCGAGGTTTCCTGTTAGTTCATCTGTAAGGATGATTTGGGGCTGGTTAGCTAGGGCTCGTGCGATCGCGACTCTTTGTTGTTCACCGCCGCTCAACTCAGAGGGTCGATGGTCAAGCCGCTGGGACAATCCTACAAGCTCGAGAAGCTCCTGGCTCCGTTTACGAGCCACGGGTCCGACCACTTCTGCAAGCCGCAGAGGGAGTTCAACATTTCCTTGGGCAGTGAGCTGCGGCATCAGGTTGAAAAACTGAAAGACAAAGCCCACCTTGTGTAGTCGTATTTCAGCTAACTGGTTGTCGCTGAGCTGTGACAGATCCACTTGTTCGAGGAGGATTTGTCCTTTTGTGGGGCGGTCAAGCGCCCCTAGGAGGTGGAGGAGGGTTGATTTGCCGCTGCCTGATTTACCCAAGATTGTAACGAATTCGCCGCGTCGGACCTGTAGGTCGACACCGCGTAGCGCGTGTACCTCCAATTTTCCCATTGAGTAGGAGCGGTGGAGGTTGTGTGCAGCTATTATGGTGTCCTCGTCGCCTGCTAGTCCAGCAAGGCCGTTACTTGTGCTGCTTATTTTTTGTTCGCTTTTCATGTGTTTTCCCACATGTTACTTTAGGTTCTACGTTGAACAATTACGTGATATTCTTAAAGCATATTTCAAAATAGAACCTAATTCTTTCCCAAATCATACCCAAATTCTACCTAAAACCAGCAAAACCTAGCTGCGTTGGAAAAGAACTGTTTCGCTCTAGACTCTCAGTATTTGACTGTGAGATAGAGCAAAACGGCAAGGGCTGCTAGGAGGAATAGATCTGGTAACATGATAAATGGTCCGAGGCCAAACGCCCAGAAACCAAATACCCTGTAAATCAGGGGGTTTGCGGTCATGGATTGGAGAAGCAGAATTCCAGAGAAAATCATCAGTCCTATCGTGAATTCAGACTTCGTCTTTCTGTAAATACTGACGTATGTCACAAAAAGGATGACAAGAATCGTGGTGTTAACCGCAGAGATTACCATTTTGAGGTTTCTGTAAATCAGTAGATCCGTGGGAAATACTACTGGGGGAGGGGGTGTGAAGAAGAAAGCCTTGATTCCAGATAGCAGAGCCACTACTATCAGAATGGTGAGTATTAGCAAGGGTTTACGACTTTTTGACATTGTATCATTCATTCTTTTGTCTCCTTTTTTACCGTTTTTCAGATTTTTACCAGAATTTTTTCAGATTTTTACTAGAATTGCTTCAAAAACTCCGTAGTTATCCTCTAGCTGAGGAGCTAGAAAGTAGGTGGTGCCGTATCCTTTGCCTGCAGAAACGAGTATTCCGTTTTTCGTAAGGACCCCAAGGTGATGGCGTATCGTGCGGTAGTCCATGCCAAGTTGTTGCGCGAGTTGGTTAGCATTCCGGGGGATCTCTTTCAACGCCATGATGATTTTTGCGCGAGTGGCACCCCCTCTGGTACCGGCGATTAGCCACCCCAATATATACTTCAACTCACGCACGGGAGCAGACATTCACAACGCTCCAGTTTCCGGCAACTGTTACATCATACCAACATGTAGGTTTACGTTTTAACTCTTAGCCTGGGATGATTCCAGTATTCACGGGCTTCCTAGACTAGAGCTATTCATATCGGAGTGCTTTTACCGGATCGAGCTTTGCAGCTTTTCGTGCTGGATAGAGGGCAAAGATTACGCTGATCAAGATCGAGAAGGCGAACGCCAGAATAATAGTATCCAGAGTGAGAATTGGTGTCATCGTAAATCCCCCAAATTGATCCGCTCTACCACCAAAGCCCATGCCTTCCACGGAGGAAGTCATCCCGGAAATCATGACTGGTAGGAGCATTCCCATCAAATAGGCCAGAGCGTAGCCAAGGATGATGCCCACGACACCGCCGATAAAGCCAAGAATAGCTGCCTCAGCGAGGAACTGACTGAGGATTGTGCGGCCTTTCGCCCCCAAAGCCTTCATAACACCGATCTCCCGAGTCCGCTCCATCACTGTGACCAACATGATGTTTAGTATCGAGATCCCTGCGACTAGCATGGCAATAGAAGCTATTCCCAGCAAGAAAATCTCCATCAAATCGAACATAGTGGACACCATGTCAATTAGGGAACTGGGCACCAACACCATTGCCTGGTCCTCATAGAAGTCCCGGATTTCATCTGCGATTGCTTCAGCCTGATCGGGGTCAGCTATCTTAACGATGATAGTAGACATCTCTTCTGAGTCGAAGATTGTCTTAGAGGTGTTTAGATGGATGAATAGTCCACGGTCAAACGACATCATCCCGGATGATCCTGCTTCATCGAGCAATCCGCTCACTGTGAATGTATAGTTCTTCGCGATAAAGGGTGGAAAACCACCAGTCCGAATGAGAACTTCTACCGTTATGCTATCCCCTACCTCTGCTATCGGATCCTCTAGATAGCCTAGGACGCAAGTGTTGTTGATTAGTGGGTCTGGTAGTCCGCCATCTGTGAAGCTGATTCGCTCACCGTAGACCTGCCAGAGCTGGGTGAAGTTGAGCCCGGTGAGTAGAGTTTCCAATGTTTCGTTGTCATCATAGTGGATGGTTGCACCCTGTTGCATATACGGTAAAACACCAACAACGCCAGTGATATTTGTAGCGATGTATTCAGATTCATTTTCTGTAAGGTAGGTTAGGCCCCCTCCTCCCATCATTCCGCCGCCAGGCATGACTATGAGAATGTCAGTTTCGAGGCTCTCAGTCATTTGTTGCCTCATTTCCACCTCGAAGCCGCCGCTCAGCGCCGAGATAGAGACCACCGCTAGGATTCCGATGATGATACCTAGGGCAGTAAGTCCGGTGCGGAGCTTCCGACGCCTCATGTTTGTGAATGCTAATCCGAGAATGCGTCGTGCCTTCATGTTTTGGCACCTCCAAGTCGTTCACCAATAAACTGGCCGTCCAGCATTTCGATCACCCGATCCGCTACATCAGTCAATCTTTGGTCGTGACATACCACGATAACTGTCTGCCCTTGATCCTGGTTTACTTCTCGCAGCAGTCGAATGATTTCAGCACCAGTCTTCGTGTCTAGATTGCCTGTCGGCTCATCAGCTAACACGATTTTTGGCTGGTTTGCTAGAGCCCGGGCGATGGCTACGCGCTGCTGCTCGCCCCCACTCAATTCTGTTGGGCGATGTTCCCCCCGCTCAGAAAGCCCTACAAGGGCTAGAAGCTCCGTGGCTCGTGCTTGAGCCTCCTTCGTGGGAACATCAGCTAAGAAAAGGGGTAGTTCCAAGTTGGCTTGGGCTGAAAGCTGCGGCATCAAGTTGAAGAACTGGAAAACAAAGCCAACCTTGTGTAAGCGTATATCTGCTAGTTGGTTGTCGCCTAGCTCCGATAGGTCTTCGCCTTCTATGAAGACCCTGCCCTCGGTGGGACGGTCGAGGCCCCCCAGGAGGTGAAGAAGTGTAGACTTCCCGCTCCCAGAGACGCCCAGGATCACAACGAATTCACCTGGCTCAACCTGCAGGTCCACGCCTTGGAGTGCGTGCAGCTGGACGCTGCCCATGGTATATGTGCGGTGTAGGTTTTCCGCCTCGATCACGAATTCGTCCGCTGGTTTCGATGATGAACGGGTTGTTCTAGTTGATTGTCTACTGACCATTATGTGGCACCATCTCTATTCTATTATTCATTTATGTCTTTTACTGACATGAAATAAATATATATAAGTGTTGGGAAGGAATTAGTTCTGATGATGCATCCTTCTTTCTTCCGACGCCCCAAAGGTTTCCTCCTCCGGGTCCTGATTCTACGCTTCCTCCGCGATGAACCCATGCATGGTTATGAGGTCATGAAAAGAGTCGAGAAGCTAACAAGTGGGCGATGGACCCCTGCTCACTCCATGCTCTACAAGATGCTAGGATCCCTTGAGGAAGACGGCTATATCACGAGTGAGAAAGATTTCAAAGGCGAGGTCGAGCGGACAATCTACACGATTACCGAGAAAGGGAAGAGCCATGCAAAAGAGGAGCTAGGCAAGTTCGCAAGACTATTTTCGAACCTAATTTCTTCAGAGCAAAAGCCCGACCCGATGATTCCATTTTCCGAATTGATTCTGGAGAACCTGTCTCCCAAGGAGCGAAAAGCAGTATTAACCCGGATGCGAGACCAACTCCAAAGCCACTTAAAGGCAATCGAAGGGGAACTATCGAAACTCTAATCGTGGCTACTTTTCAGTTTCTAATGATCTTTCCATTTTCTAATTGACATTTCTTCGATGGCTGAGCTTTGCCTAAAAGGTAGCGATTTTTAAGTGCTGAGCAGTAAGGAATCCCTATAGAAGCAAGGTGTAGCTCAGCCGTGGGATTAGAATCAAAGCTGAAGACAGGTTTGAAGGAGTGCAGTGCCTGTGGTCACACCCGCTGCAATCACTGCCGGGCAGGAGAGGTTAGAGGAGGAACTGGGTTCTGCTGCCGTTGCCATCGACTTGGCTTCAAGAAAAAACCCAGGAAACGCACAAAGCGCTAATCATGTATACTCAGGTCCGAGCAAAAAATATAACTGGTAAGAGAAGAATATTATTTCCTAGGCGTGATTAAATATGGCAC
>CBDVBC010000117.1:0-5602 GCA_965372125.1 Candidatus Hermodarchaeota archaeon
GATTGTAGTATCACTTTGATACGCCAGATCTAATTGTGTGTGGCCTTGCTGGTCTCGAAGATGCTGGAAACTGTACGAGCTAGCCACAAGAGGACGTTTGGGCTTTCAGGTTCCAACTTAAAAGGGAGAATGGGGGATACTTCTACTCATGTCATCGAAACCGTGTTTCATTGTGGGCGTTGTTGGCTTCATCATACTCGGGCTTATGGTGAAGGTCATGGATTACATACCAAGTAGCGCGCCCGCGCCGTACGAGCTCTTCTTGTGGTTAGTCTTCGTTGTAGGCGCGGTGCTGTCTGCCTTCACGTTCCTCGGCTTTAACCGGAAGTATGGCTCTCGCTGGGGTCTGGCGACTTTCATCATCTCGCTAATCCTGGTCTGGGTAGTGCCCGTCCAGCGAATCTTCATAGTTGACCCTACGCTTTCACTCATGTTTGAGATGTTAGGCCTGATTCTCTTGGCGGTGGTCTTCATCCTCTGGGGCGCGACGATGATCTTCGTACGCACCTCCACGACTCAACCCTTACCCTACCTCATCGCAGGTGCACTCTTCCTCCTCTCAGCCAACTACTACCTCGTTGGCGACTTCCTCTTCGCCGCCTGTATGATGAGCGTCATTGCCCTGATCAGCGCTGAGCTAACTAAGCCACCGGCCTGACATCACCGTACCAACTGGTGAACTGCACGAACCTGCTTGAATGTATAATAACGGGCAGGCTATCATCTGTAGTGGATACTGGAATGCATCTGTTTAAAGGGAAAAAGTGAGGAGTACTTTCTATGTCATCTAGGTTCTACTTCATCGCTGGTGCAGCTGGCTTCTTAGTGCTTCTGGCTACGATGGTGTTGAGAGTGGTTCTACGAGTAGTACCTCCCTACTCGAGTTTCCTCGTCTTCATCGCGTTCATCGGTTTATCCGCTGGAATGATTCTGGGAGCCTTCACCTTCCTAGGCTTCAGGGCGTATTACGGCTTCACGATAGGATTGGTAACCTTCATTCTCACGGAAGTTTTCTGGGGTGGTTTAGTGTGTTTTACGCTCACAGTAGAGTTTCTCATATTCCCGTCAGGCATCTTGGTAATCCTGTTAGTATTGGGTATCGGACTGATGGGTGTTATACTTGTACTTTGGGGGATGACGCTGATTGCTGCCAGGGATTACACAGATACTCCAAGGATACCGCTCACTGCTGGCGCGCTCTTCATCACTGCAGGTGTTTGCTGGTGCTTCTTCTTTACCTCCCTAGGTGATTTAGTATTATTACCAGCTTTAATCCTGGGTATGGCTTCGCTGGTCAAGTTACTATCGAAGAGTTAGTTGGAGAGAGTTCGACGAGATTCTATGCCGTTCACTCTGAAGGCTATCCTAGGAGAATTATGTGAACTCGTGAAGGAGTTTGTCTAGTTTCTCGGGCTTGATGGGTTGTTTGATTAGAGGCTGAGTTTTGATTTGGGGCAGCTCAGCTCGGTAGACAGGGCGCTCCTCCTGGTAGAAAATACCTATGGGAATCCGGTCACCCCTTTCCAAACTGCGTTCTATTGCTAGCTGGAGGTTTGTAGAGTCATGGTGCTCCTCTTCTAGCTTGTAGATGCGTTCTCGGTAGAACTTGTAGGTTTGGGCGCGGTTGAAGGTGATGCAGACCTGTAGGATGTCAACAAGAGCGAAGCCCTTGTGCTGGATGGCAGCCTTCATCAATTCCTTCAGGTGAGTTACATCGCCGACGAAGCCCCGTGCCACAAAGCTAGCATTACTGGCTAAAGCTAGCATCAGTGGATTAATGGGAACTGGGATTGATCCTCTGGGTGATGTTTTGCTCTTGTAGCCCTGTGGGCTGGTGGGCGCGGTTTGTCCTGTTGTTAGTCCATAGACCTTGTTGTCGTGGGTAAAGAGTTTCACGTCAATGTTACGCCGTGCGGCATGGGGGAAGTGCCCCATTCCCTCGTCGTATTGGTCTCCATCGCCGGCAAATCCGAGTACGATTAGGTCGTGGTTAGCCAGCTTTGCACCAGTGGCGAAGGGCAATACTCGTCCATGGATTCCGTGAAACCCGTTAATGTTGATGTAGTTGAAGAGTTTTCCGTGGCACCCGATTCCTGTTACAACTAGATACTTTTCTCGAGGTAACTTGAGGTCAACCAGCGCGGTCTGCAGTGCTCTGAGAATCCCAAAGTTACCGCATCCAGGGCACCAACTGTTGGGCTGCTCTGTTTTGAGGTCTTGGCGTGTAATGGTGGTCATTTTTTGAGTACCTCCTTTATCTGGGCTGTGAGTTGAAGGGGGCTGAAGGGGCGCCCGTCGTAGCGGAGAATCTTGTGGGCGAAACTGTAGCCTGTGTGTTCTCGGATGAGGCTCCCAAGCTGTGCAGTCCTATTGCCTTCAACAAGGATAGCGGTTTTACCATCGAGGGCTCTGGATACATGCTCGGCCGGGAATGGTGCCATAAAGATTATTTGGAGAAAGTTCAGGGAACGCCCTTCTTCTTGGAGGAGCTGTATCGCCTCAAGGGCTACGCCTTTCGTGGATCCCCAGCCAACAAGGGTGACCTCAGCGTCTTTCGAACCGAAGGTCTTGACAGCGTCATTTTTTTTCAGGACCTTCTGGATTTCACTGTACTTTTGGAATCGCTTGTCAGCCATTCGACGAGTATTCTCAGCCAAATCGGTGACAAACCCCTGTTCTCCATGTTCAGCTGAATCAGAGTGAACAGTAGCACCAAGAGTACCAGGAGCCAGCCGCGGTGAAATCCCGTCATCTGTTATTTTGTAGCGCAGGTAGGGCTTGGGTCCAGTATATCCATCCATGGGCAATAGTTTACCGCGGTCAATCGAGATAGAACCAGTATCAAAAATCTGGGTTGTTATTTGGCTCTCGATTAGGTGTTTATCGGTGAGAAGAATGACAGGAACTTGGTATTGCTCAGCGAGGTTGAACGCGTCTATGGTTAACTCAAAACATTCGCGGATGTCTCCTGGGGCAATGACGATACGAGGAAATTCGCCATGAGCTGCATGAAGGGCAAAACGCAGGTCACCCTGAGCAGTGTAAGTTGGTAAACCCGTGCTAGGACCAGTTCGCTGCCCCAACATCATCACTACTGGTGTCTCGGTCATGCCTGCCATACCGAGGGCTTCGGTCATCAGACAAAAGCCGCCACCAGAAGTACAAGTCATAGCCCGAACTCCAGTATAAGCTGCGCCAATAGTCATGTTGATGGCGGCAATCTCGCTCTCCGCCTGCAGCGTCACAATCCCGAACCGTTCAGCCTGGGCAATAAGAAAATGGAATAATGGCGAAGCCGGGGTCATTGGGTAGGCGGCGAAGAACTTGCATCCCGCTGCAATGGCACCCAATCCCACCGCTTCGTTGCCAGTCAAGAACATATGCTGATGGTGCCCGCCTGTTCGCGGCCTGAGCTGGCAACAAAACTGTCCAGCAAAGCGTTCCCGAGCGTATTCATAGCCTCCTCTCGCTGCAGCAATATTCATGCTAACTATCTTGTCGCCCTTCGCCTTGAAGGTCTCCTGCAAAAGCTCCTCCAGTAGTGTGATGCCATAACCTAGGATTCCCAGTGCCGCTCCGAGCGCAACGGTGTTTTGCACCACCTTTGGGCCCTTGAGCTCCTTTACGATTGTTCCCAAGGGAACGGCATACCTCTGTACGCTGTCCGGGGGAAGATTGGGGCTATCAAGGGGAATCTCGTCGCTGTCGAAGATTACGCCGCCATCAGAAACCATCTCTTCCCTGTGGCGCTGAAGGGTTCTTTCATCTAATGCAATCATCAAGTCGATTTTATCCCATTGGGAGTAAACAGGGCGAGTTGCTGCGCGGAGGAGGTAGAAGTTGTGACCCCCGCGAATAAGAGAAGGATAATCGATGGTACCAAAAATGTGTAATCCCCCCCGCTGGAAGGTCTTTCCAAGCAAGAGGCCTGCCGCTGAAATGCCGGCGCCGGCTTTACCGCCAACTAGAATTGAAATCTCGTTTGTACGAAGCAAAGGCTACACTCCATTGGGGGAAATGGCTGAGCCTACTCAAATGTCTTATGAAATTCCTATTTCGAACTCAGAGTTGCTGGAATCCAGCTAGTTAAGAAGTTCTTCCATAGCCGAGTCTAGGAGGTCTTGGGTCCGTGCCTTGCTAGTTTTGAGTGGAGTAACGCTAGCCTCCACCTTGACCAGACGGTCGCGGAGCGTAATGTTTTCTCGCTGAAGTTTCTCAAGGTCATCCCGGAGTTTCCTCAACTCATCGCCTAGCAGGCTTTGACCGGGTTGTGGAGGTCACCAGTCCAGTCGCCCAGCCTTACCAAGGAGTAATACAGGAGTTTTTATCAGAAAACCACAATCAATAATCGTTCCTTGCTCCAAGAACAAGAAGGAGGAAAACAGAGCTATGCAGGTAACCGTTCGTGGAAGGCTCTTCCCCACACCAAGCCAAGCCCGCGTTCTTGACGGGCTGATGCGCCAGCAGTCGGCCTGCACCCGCTACGATTACAACCGCATTTGCGAGGGAATGACCAAGGCAGAGGTAGAAGCTGATCTGAAGGAGAAGTTCCCAGGGCTTAACTCCCGGTACCACCGGGGCGCCTACATGCGAGCTAAAGCCAACTATGATGCAGTTAGGGAGCAGGTAAAGTCGGGTGGGCTAGCGTCGCCGGAGAAGGTGGTGTTCGGTGGCAGGAAAGTCCTGCAGGAGCGGGAGCGCGGCAAACTCACCCAAAAGGAGTGGCGAAACCTCCGGAGCAACCAGCTCTTCTCTCGCGGCGATAAATCCAAGGGGGGAAACCTCAACCTCCGCCTCCTCTTAAAGGAAAAACAACTACACCTGAGAGTGAACACTGGACCTCGCGGCTGGATTTATGTTCTCGCGTATATTGCTAGTCATATTCCGCGCTTTGTTGCTGGAAAGACCGCCTATGGAGTGCGGGTGTTGCGGCGGGGCAATCACTTTGAACTGCGTATCGGCTACGAGGAACTCCACCCAGTCCCTACTATCGAGTTCCGGCGTGGTGCGGTGGGCCTGGACACGAACCATGACACCATTGATTTAGCGGTCACCAACACCCAAGGACAGCTAAAAGCTACACACACCATTGACTGCCACAGCCTCACCTGTGCTGGAGAGGGCAAGCGGGCGTGGCTGATTGGTAACCTCGCTAAGAAAGTCGTGCAGTTTGCTAAGTACTGGGAGCGGGGGCTTGTCCTAGAGCGCCTAGAGGATGTGGCGCGGGGCAAGCCCAATCAGCACAAATTCACCCACAGAAAATTCCTCGAAGCGGTCATGCGCCGTGCTGAACGAGAAGGCGTAGCAGTCCGCCAAGTCAACCCCGCCTACACCTCAGTGATCGGGCGATGGAAGTACGCTCCCTATTACAACATCACGGTCCATCAAGCCGCCGCGCTTGTTGTTGCGCGGCGTGGACAGGGCTTCCGAGAGCGCCTCCGGAGGCTAAAGACGCTGGTGCTCGAACTGATGAAAGGAGGACAGCCCAGCGAGGGTGTGCCCAGTCGCAGGGTACACTCATGGAGCCTCTGGAAAAAACTCAAGAACCGAGGGCGTCAAGGGAGCCTACCCTCCCGCAAAGGGACAGGGCACAAGCACCCTG
>CBDVBC010000118.1:0-5562 GCA_965372125.1 Candidatus Hermodarchaeota archaeon
CAGCTATTCCTTGCAGAGGGAAAACTCAGAGATTCTGTTGAACTTGCATCCATCACAGGACTTTCGATTCGGGAGGGATTAGAGGTTCGTCAGAAGGGGCGCCAGCACATCATCAAGCTCCTTGCACAAATAGCTGCAAAGCGTAAGATTGACCCCCTCGAAATTCTCTGGAAGATTCACTGGCTCTTAGGAATAGTTCCATCTGGCGAATTACGCGAAGAAGGGTTGACACAAGAATATGAAGCAATAGCGAGTGTTTCTGAAGCACTCGAGTCAGCAAAGGCAGTAGCGATTGACCGGTTAATAATCATACTTCTTCACAGGACACTATTCTATTCAGGTGTTTATGCTAAGAAAGTGTTTGAGCAACTTATTACTATTGCAGAGAAGTTTCAGCGAGCCTCTTTGCTAGCTTATCGAATTGCGAAAGCGAAAGATGTTCTGATGGCGGTAATAGAAGCTGAAAAGCCTGTACAACAAGTAGTTGCATTGAGAAAAACCAGCTCTTCGTGGAGCCAAATCTCCAAGGCCCTAGAAGAACGGAAGGAGTTGTTAGGACAAAAAATACTAACAGCTAGGCGCGCAGCAGATAGTTTGGCTTTATTGGATTTAAGTGAAAAGCACCTCATGGACCGCGTTAAGCAAACAATGACCACCACGAAACTCCGCCAATCCCAACTAACACAGATAACAGCTTTGATGAATATCGCCATTGAGTTGCGTGATGCCAATCTTGTAGCAAGCCTAGCAGAGAGAGCTAGCCTCATATGGTTTGAGCTAGCGCAGGGTAAAACGGGTAGCAAATTGACTGATCATCTACTGCGGAGTTTTAGGTTCGCACGCACAGCCACTCTCTATAGTCGTGTTCTTGATGATTCCGAGAAATCCTCGAATTTAGTAGAGCATCTCTCCCATCTTCTCTCCGAGTTTCCCACAGACGATACAAAAGCTCTGCTAGAAGTGTCAATGGGTGCGATGAACACCTTTGTGCGAACAATTCCATTGCTCAATAGAAAAGCAGATGAAAAGAGGATTCTCAACTGCACACATCGAATCCGTCTGATTGTTAGCACTTTAAATCAGCGACTTGCTGAAAAAGAGAGCCACATCCCTCTTCTGAAACTCCACACCAGTTTCTTACAAGCAGTCCTCCAACAATTGGAGTTACTAGGTGCATCTCCTGAAGCCTGTCGTGAGGGACGCTGTGAACTTATCCGAACCCTATTAGGTCTTGAGGATACAGCGATCGATGCGGAACAGAAGGTTTTACTTAATCAGGCTGCATTGCACGCCAACAAGATTCTAGCTTCAGTAGATCCTAAGACTCAGCCTAATCCCCAAGATTTAGAGGTTGTATCTTCTGTTGTCGCACGACTAGCTAAACGACCCAGAGAAGAACTAGATAAGGACTCTCAACAACTGATGAAGCGTAGCCACCAGGTCAACGAGCAAATCTATGTCCGGACACGGGATCCGGTGGTTAGAGGACAACTAGCGCTTCAGCTCCTGCTAGCAGAAATGTCACCGGATTTAGTTGGCGTTCTCCCCCCCTCTCCTAAATCTAACAAATTCGAGACACTTGAGGAATATGCGACAACCGCATTACTGGAAAATGCCAAGTCCAAGCAAAGACTCAATGCCTTAAAGGCAGGTGCTGTTCTTGTTGGATTGCTTCTCAGACAGTCGCATACAGTCGGTGAGGAAAAACAACGTCAGCAATTGAAAGATGACGCGAGAGATTTCGCCAGCAAAACACTCGCCTTCATGCCACCTGCAGAAGAAATTACAGGAGAGGCCTACCCCTATGCACTTCTTCTCCTACGAAGCCTCAGTGATTTAGTCCACGGTGAACAGCCCACTGCTGATTCCGTGTGGGAGCAGCTACTGCAGAAGGGTGAACAGCTGGCAATGACTCTGGCTGCTGCTTCATCAAAGCGGCAAGAAACGGATAATCAATTACTGGCATTTAGTGCTGCGGCTACCGCGACAGCGTCATTAGCTTCCATCCAACCTATTGGGCCCGAACGTACCCGCCTCTTTATTCGTGCTACAAAGCAAATCGAAAAAGCCCTCAACGCAGCCTCCAAGACCGATAAACCTGAGAGTGTAGAAGCAATCATAGTACAATATAATAAAATTATGCGTTCCCGCCTTTCAACGATTCTTGATATTCAAAAATATATGTCCCTCTTTAATGAATGGAGTCGCACATGCAGTCAGGCTGCAGAACTGCTTGAACACTCTAGCTCAAAGAATCTAGCAGATCAAGTGAAAGCGTCTTGCATTCTTAATACAGAAATCCCTCTTGAATTCTTAAGACTAGGTAAAGGTACTCAGGACCTTGAAACGGCCAAACGGAAAATCAAATCACTCCTGCAAAAGGTCGGGAAAATTGGTGGTAAACAACACAGAGAGCTAGCCAGTCAATTAGCGCGAAGATGGGCATTCCAGCTCGGAGCTGACGCAATTCTGGTGTCAGGTTTTCGAATCGAGGCTACAAAAACAGGCTTCACTCTTGCAGACGAAAAGTTCCGGATAAGCCTGAAGATTAATGAAACCATCGCCATCGATAGCCAGTCGTCTCCCTCTAGCGATAATTTTCTCTATCTCCTCCCTACTTCTAGACCAGACTCTCCCATTTGGTATGATGTTAACCCGACCCTATGTTCAGTTTTTAGTAAATCCGGGATTTATCGTTGGCTCATAATTGACGAAGCAGAAGAAACTAGTGCCAGTATTAGAGTGGGGTTTACAACGCAACACGCCAAGACAATCACTTATTCGATAGAAATGCTTGTCACAGAGGCCCCTGTCCAGGATAAAGAAGGTGTAACGATGAGGTTTTCTGATGGTGAACTCCGGATTCTACGTGTGCCCACGTCAACCGAATACCGCCAGCAAAGTGGAATAATCATTATTGAATTAAAAGTAGTACCGGAGACTCCTGAAACTTTGAAGCTACGTCTTGAACTCTCCTAGATTTCGGAACTACAAGAACGCTAGAAATCCCCATAACAGCCAATAGACACTACCAGTAACGAATATAGCGATTATTACACCACAAAAAAGCTGGGCTGCTGTATGAAGTTTCTGTTTCCATCGAGCCCAACCAACAATCACAGCTAGTAGCATGAAAGGCACAGCTATTAGTCCATAAACCCAAATTAGTGCTGTTATGGGCCCTGCGACTCCAGCTGTGTGTGCAGACACTTTCCACAAAAGACTCGTAATAGCAATGGCTGAAGTAACTCCAACATAGGCAGCTGCAATGATAGCCATGCAGTAATTTTGGAAGAGCCAAGCAATTACAGAGCCAGAACCGTACACAAGAATTGCAGCAAAGTAAAGGAGAGGTCGGTCCCTCCGATCCTTCACGTCAAAGGTTGTTTTTCTGCGAGCCACCATGAGTGATAAAGGTAGAACGGGCCCCACTACAACAAAGACCAATCCTAAGAGAAAGGATTGCCAGTTCACTAAAAGCCCCGATCCAATAGGTGAATAGAACGCAAAGACCATAACTGCACCTAATGCAATCATCGGCGGCGATAATAACATAGAAAGAAGACGGGCAAGCCCGCTCGTAGATGCAGCTTCTTGCTCAGCCAAATTCGTAGCCTCAGAATAGACGCGTCATACCTTTTCTTAACTGAAATGCTTGTTGCACTAGAAGCGTTTTCTAAAGGTTTTCTAGGTGTGATCGGTAAGAGTTGAGGATATCAATCCCAGCACTTGTACCTAGCCGGGTTGCGCCTGCTTCTATTAATCGAAGAGCCATTTCAAAGGTGCGAATACCTCCCGAAGCCTTAATCCCCATTGATTCACCGACCATCTCTCGCATCAGCTGAATGTCCTCTACTGTTGCACCACCAGGACCGAAACCTGTTGATGTTTTTACAAAGTGAGCTCCACTTTCCTTTACCAATACACAAGCTTTCTGTTTCTCTGAGTTCGTCAAAAGACCTGTCTCTAAAATGACCTTGAAAAGAGCACCATCAGATGCGTCTACAACTGCCTTAATGTCTTCACGAACCACATCATAGTATTGATTACGTAGTGCCCCAATATTCATGACCATATCTACTTCCTGCGCGCCCAACCGCACAACTTCTTGCGTCTCAAACGCCTTTACCTGTGGAAGAGTTGCCCCTAAAGGAAAACCAATCACAGTACACACTTTAACAGAGGAGTCTTTCAACAGGTCTACTGCAAGCTCTACATATGTTGGATTGATGCACACTGCGGCAAACTGATGTATAGCTGCATTCGAGCAGAGCTGCTCAATATTCCTAGTTATAACCTCTGGTCTAAGAACTGTGTAATCAATAAACTGTGCCAGTTCGTCAACAGACAATTCCATAACGTATTGACTCTCCATTCAAGGAATAAGAATCACGTGACTACCTGCTAGTATGTTTCATGATAGGCAGTCCAGCTAGGATTTACGACATGGAATAAAAACATCAGGTCGCGCTTCTCAAAGCAAGATGTACACTACCTGAAAGCTTTTCTTGTTCTTAGTCGATATCGAGGTGATTGACAATGGATTCCAAACGTATCGAATTGTTACGCAAACTAGTTGATGGCTTCGGTCCCTCAGGGTTTGAGCGAGAAGTCACTGCAATTGTGGCGAAAACAATGCGCCCAATAGCAGATGAAATCACTGTCGACAAATTGGGCAGCGTCCAGTTTACTCGGAAGGGTACATCAGACAGCCCGAAAATTCTTATCACTGGACATGTCGACGAGGTAGGTTTCATTGTTTCAGGGATTACAAAAGAGGGGTTTATCAAGTTCAACACTTTAGGCGGCTGGTTCAGTCAGGTACTCCTTGGTCACAAAGTGATAATTCGCACCAGAAAGGGTGACAAGCTCTTCGGAGTCATTGCAGCAAAACCACCTCACCTCTTGAAACCTGAAGCGCGAAAGAAGGTTGTTCAAAGAGAGGATATGTTCATTGATGTGGGCGCTTCCTCTGTTGAAGAAGTTAAGGAAATGGGAATCCAAATCGGCGATCCTATGGTTCCAGACTCGTCTTTTCAGTTAATTCGGGGTGGCAAACTAGCCGCCGCTAAAGCTTTTGACGACCGACTCGGTGCACTGGTGGCTATGGAGGTCGTACGACTTCTCAAAGAAAAGGACATCAAACACCCGAACACGGTTATTGGAGCCGCGACTGTTCAAGAAGAGGTGGGATTACGTGGCGCCCGGACCACAGCCCACATGATGGAGCCAGATGTCGGCTTTGCCTTAGAAGTAGACATTGCTGGTGATGTGCCGGGTATTAAACCAGAGGAAGCGCCTTCAAAGCTTGGCGGGGGACCTAGCCTGTTGACTCTAGATCGTTCTATGATTCCTAACCAGCCATTACTAGAGTTTGTCATGGCAACAGCAGAAAAAGAGAAAATCCCCTACCAACTGAGCCAAGTTGCAGGCGGCGGCACTGATGCTGGAATGATTCACTTAGACCGAGCCGGATGTCCAAGTCTAGTCATTGGCGTTCCTACCCGCCACATTCACTCTCACGTTGGAATTCTGAATCTTAGCGACATTGACAACGCCATC
>CBDVBC010000119.1:0-5555 GCA_965372125.1 Candidatus Hermodarchaeota archaeon
CTCCCTTTATCGCACAATCACTTCAGCGCAATGTTACCGATACCATCGAATATGACATTGACTATGTGGGACGCCAGCTCACTCTTAGTGAGATTCTTCGTCAGCGACGGGGAGTGTGTGAACATATCGGTAAAGCGTTTACTGGCCTATGTTTAGCGGCAGGGGTTCCCTCCAAAGTTGTGATTGGTCGAAGTATTGGAACCTTCGATGGAGTGTTGCGAATCAAGGGTCATCTCTGGAGCGTGGTTTATTTTGAACCTTATGGTTGGGTAGACGTGGATGCCACGTGGGATACTTTCAATGGTCTTCCTGGGTTGCATCTCGTTGTGTCGCAATGGAACTACCTCGATGGAACGCTACACTACTACATGTCCTCTGGAGATGAAGAATGGACTCTCGCTCAGCAGTCAACTTGCGAGCTTATTGATATCTTCTGTGAGATGGCTGAAGCCTTCAGCATGCAACATGCTTCTTGGCTGGGGCCTTCTAGTGTGGCGGATATGGAATCACAACTAGCTCAGACCCGTTTCCTCGCGGATGCAGGGGATATCCATAGGGCACTCTTGACTCTTTGTTCAGCTTATCTCACATTGAAACCTGATATCCTTCGAATTGTTGTACTACCTTATATTGTCATCATAATAATCATCATTCTGACGCACGTAATTTATTGCCGATTAAACCGACACTTTCACCCACGTACTGATGGCAACACCAGATAACTACCTAAAATTAATTCACTACTTGACGATAATTCTCTTTGAATCATGATAAAACCACTAATGAGAGGCGGCTATGATCCCCCAGTATAGGATAGCATCTTTTACCCTGCTTCTCCTGTATTGATCGTGTGATTCTGGCAGACCATCGTGGTCGTAGTGAGGAGCTGAGCTGGGAGAAGTTCAGCGCTCGTAGTCGTGAGCGGCGGTTTGCTGAGAAGGCCTGGCGCCGCTAGTCGTGCTGCTTTCAGATAGTTTGGACGATTCGGTATTTCCCATACATGGTGTGAGAATACAGCTACCATGCGGTTCCTAGGCATTCTTCACACAGCCATCTGCCTACGAGGTTGCGCGTGCTTGGTTTGCCACATACTGCACAGGGCTCTGATGTTTCAGTGACTGGAGGTTTGGCTCGTTTAACTCTGGGTGGTGGTCGTACATCTTCTTTTGTTGGTGGGGGGCGACCCTCTATCTTTAGTTTTCCTCCCTTGAGCTTTGTTCTCATCCATCCGCCCTTGGCGAGGCGTCTGCCGCCGTCTTTGAATTCCATTAGGACCTTGTAGAAACATGGCCAGCATAGTTGGGCTACGGCACCTCTGATTGGTAACCCTCCAGTGCTGATGATGGCTGGTGCAAAGTCGTCTGTGATTTTCTTCTCGCAGAGTTTACAAAAACGCAATAGAATCACCCATTACGGTGAGAACCCGCCCTCGTAATTGTCTATTATCTAGTGAGAGCAGATAAGACTTTCCACGTAGGGATTACCAGTCCACTAGTAATTTCCATATAGCGACTACATCTAAATGCCAGTTAATTACAATAGTTCTTGTTGGTGGGTTTATGTCGGGCGAAGTATGGGAGTTCATCTATCGAATTGATGGTTTGCCAGTGCCGAGAAAGAAGTACGTGATGGACAACATCATGATTCGGGGAATCAGACCTGAAGATCGGTACGCTGAAGGGCGTGTTCGGTTACCAGTGAAACATAAGGAGGAGGAGATTATGATCGTGCCACAAGAGGTGAGGAACGCGTTAACCAGGTTTCTGTCGTATTATGTACTAGGGGCTAGTTTTTTTGACCGACCAGTTTTTCGATATGCTGGATTCGGCAGAGTGGATGCGCAGACGCCCATTGGGCATATCTCTGTTCATGAGGGAGATTCGCCTCATTATGTTCCGAAGCCAGAGGATATCGCGTCTTGTGGAAAGCGTATTGAGTATACGATTAAGGCCTTTGAAAGGATTCCTATCCGTTACCCGTATCTTGAATTGGCAATGAACTACTATTATTTTGCTAAAGTAGCAAAGCGATTGGAAGTAAAATTAGTCAACCTAATAATCGCCTTGGAAGCCCTCTACTCTACTAGCCACTTGAAAATTAAAGAAAAACTCGTAGAACGCGCTTCCATCCTAATGAGTTTCAACTTCGAACCTGACAAGGAACATGTCGAAAATCTAATTGCCCAACTTTGGGAAAAACGATGTCAAATAATTCATGGACGAGTAAATCAAGAAGTGACTAGCCCTGATGTTATTGTGCTTGGTCGTATTGTACAAGCCTCAATTACACATTTCCTTGCGTTTGGTCTACCCAAGAGGGAAATGATTCGGTGTATAATGAAATCAACCCAGAGTGAGAAGGCACATGACGAAATGTGGGATCTTGTACACGAGAATCTAGACAAATGGAGTTTCTAGAGCTAAATTAAGAGGAAATCGTTGTTTGTATGATAGAGTTTTGACATGGATTAGAAGCGGATTCCTATTACTTGCTTCTCATGCACTGACAGAGTAGTCTTACGGATGCTCATGGTCGTAGCGGGTCGGTGAGTTGGGAGAAGTTTACGGCTGAGAGTCGTGAGACGCGCTTAGCGGAGAAGGCTTGGCGTCGCTAGCTTAGCTTGGTGTTTAAATCGTGTGGGTGGGGTTTTAGTCCTCGCCCAGTAGCCCTTTTTCTTTGAGTTGTTTTGGTAGTAATGTGGGTTTTTCCTTGGGGGTATTGATTTTAATAGGTTTGAGGTGAAGGGCTTGTGGTTTTAGAAGGGAACGCTATGGTAATTACAACCGAGTTGTTTATCCTGCGGTTTGAGGAGGATTTTTCGGAAAGAGTGTGGTTGGAGGGTTTTTTCTTCGAGGAGGAAGTGTTCATTACCGTACAATTTGCGGAAGGGTCTAGTGAGGGTGTTCCGTTGGCTGATGGTCTGATTCGTGTACGAAGACTTCGCCTGGGTAGGTCTTCACTCGACGATGATCTAGAGCCACGTCTTAGGCAGGATATTGAACCTCCTAAACGGAAGAACCGGTTCTGGGTGTTTGAATACGATCTCAGCTCTACGGCTGACCAGAGTGTGTTTTGTGTCTTGTTGCCTCCTGGGTACAAGTTCAAGAATCCTCCTGATAATGAACGCCTTAGACTAAAACAGCTTGACGAACGCTGGGGAATGTTTCAGCGGTTCAAAGGAAGCATCCAGTTGAGTATTCAGTTTGAGAGAGATAACATGAGTTGAGGACGTGCAGCTCCAATGTTTATACCGCAGAGCGTTGAAGGCATTTACTGTTTTAGTTGTACGGATAGGGTTATCATTACGGATTATCGTGGTCGGAGTGAGACGGTGAGTTGGGAGAAGTTTAGTGCGCGGAGTCGTGAGCAGCGGTTTGCGGAGAAGCGTTGGCGCCGTTAGCCGTGTTAGTCAGTTCAGTGGGGTTATCCCTCACCAGTTTGCTAGGCAGTGGATTGTGGGAATGGGGGTTGTTGCCCCTTTCCTTTTGGTAGTGTGCGAGATTCTTATAAACCAAGCCTATAGCGCTCAAGGATTTCCTTCAAACTTCCTAGCCTAACATGCATCGATGTGTGTGATATCTCTTTGAAGAAGTAGTCAGTTTCTAACAACATAGAAAGTATTCCGTGAACATTTTCCGAATCCAGTTTAACTTCACCATTTTCAACAAAGCTGGATTCTATCAGATTCTTTCTATCTTCTTCGTATTCAGTACTTTGTTCTTCTAGTAAGAACTCAAACCAAGCTTGTAAGTATCCTCCTGCGATATCAAACCAGGTCTTTAGAGCCTCCAGCGCAACACCACTTTTAAGCCTTTTAATTCGTTTACGTAGAAGATGGCGGGTGCTTTTGTTTTCTCCTCTTGCTTGGGTACGTATAAAATTAGAGAAGTCAATTACTTCATCCCAAAGTCCAAGAGCGATTTTAGTTAGAATATTTGCTGCATGTTCTTCTCGACCTTCACTTACAGCTAAGCGATATGCGTAAACTGCATCAACTTTAATCATTGCCTTCTTACTTCTTCGAGGCAGGTCAGATTTGTCTTTGATCCAAGCCTTGAATCCTGAATTATCTAGTATCCTTAGGAATAAGGAAATTTCAATCCCGTAGAAACATAAGAAGAATCCAACTGGAGCAAGTAAGCCTAACCAAAATGAGTCAATTGATTGCGTTAAAAGTGAACCTAAAACTAAGACTAGTGGACTGCCTAATATCACCAGGATTGCCATGCTGAACATTAAATTGATTAGAACGACTACCTTGTTTCTTGCAGGGTTCAAAAGAGATGATAGGACAGCCTGCTGATAGCTTGACTTATATCGCGTTCTTTTTTGCTTATATTAGAAATAGTAATGAAATGTAAGCTTGTTAAATCCTCGCTCGAAGAGTTCAAAACTTGCAAAGACTGCAGCAACAAATCCACCTGATAGATAAATGAATGTAACCCCTGCTGGTGAAAGGGAGAGAAGGTGTTCGCCCGTAAATAGATTCCAAAGAATTGCGGATATCGCTATCCCTGTAGGAAAGTATGCAAAGACATAGAATGGACTACTTTTTTCGGAAAGCAGTGATGTTATAGACATTTAATACTCCTTCTTTTTCCTTCAGACAATGTTTTGTGTGAAATCACTAAAATACTTTACCTACAAATCACTTTTCGTGTACGGATCGTGTGATTATTACGGACCATCGTGGTCGTAGCGAGACGGTGAGTTGGGAGAAGTTTACGGCGCAGGCTCGTGCGCAGCGGTTTGCGGAGAAGCGTTGGCGTCGTTAGCTGTAGGCTAGTCTCTGAGTGGGTGTGTTTCTCACTCGTTTGCTAGGCAGTGGATTGTGGAAATGGAGATTGTTTTTCCTTTCCCTTATGCTGGGTTAGCCATTGCTCTACGGCTTCGCGTTTGGGACCTGATGAGGGCATTGGAATACCTTACATTGATAAGTTTACTCGCAAAGCGTGTTGATGAAGCGAGAATACGATAGCTATTTCTGTTTCTTTGTGCAAGTAGTATCAGAGGGTATTAGTTTGGCAAGGAGTAGTGACCGATTAGTGCGTAGCTTGGATGAGGCAGCTGCTGTGTCTTGTCAGTTTTTTGAGAGTCATATCACTCATGTGTTCACCCGACTATTTCGTGTGTCGTCTGAAGTAGATTTTGCTGTTGCTTATCTCAGAACGAGTGGTTACAATGAATTGCATGATTCCATTGTTGAGTTTCTTGGACGTGATGGAATCCGGCTTCGTATTCTGTGTGGTATCGGTGGATTCAACATAACACAGGCAGAGCCATTAGAGAGGCTACTCGAACTTAGGAAGCAATACAAGAAGAAGCTGGAGCTTCGTTATTCCATCGGAACCAGGTTTCACCCGAAAGTGTACATCTTCCGTAGCGGCGATCGGGTGAGGATTGTGCTTGGGTCTTCTAATTTAACAGCTGGTGGTTTTAGGAGCAATATTGAGGCGAATTTTGTTGTATCAGGAATTGGCACTGAAGTCCTAGGAAACGTTGAAGAATTTTTTGAACGAAATTGGGCTTCAGGGAAACCACTCAAACAAGCTGAT
>CBDVBC010000120.1:0-5489 GCA_965372125.1 Candidatus Hermodarchaeota archaeon
AGATTGTCCAGTAATCGCTCAATTATTCTCCTTTCTCTCCGAGAACGAATGTTTTGTCGGACTCTTTCTTTGACAAGCTCTAACAAAACAAGCGGCTCTGATTTTGTCTTCGGTGTTTTCATCATCGACATAATGAAACTCTGAGGGGAAAAATGTTTCTTTCTGACGAGATGTTAATTATCAAAGAGAGATAAGAAAGCCCCAAACACCAGTATAGTGACGGTAATTAAGTAAAAAGTCAGAAAGGGGCTCTGACAACACTTCATTAGGCGTTTAGAGGGTAAATCCTGCTTAATACCCCTCAAAAAAGAACCCTCTATAAGGAGAGGACGAACATTCACTAGTAGGGAACACTGAGAGTTACTCTCAGGGGGGATGCCTCAGTAATGCCTTCAACTAGAGGGGAGAGGCTAACTCTCCGTGTTTCTCAAGGTTTCTCCTTTGGAGGGGGGACCACTCTGTTGCTTCGGTGTAGGAAGGCCGAAACGAGACAAAAAAATGGGAGGTGAAAGTGTATGGATCCCCGACCACCACCAACACCAGGTCCATTATAAGCCGTGCTTTCCTGCCGCTCTGCAAGCGGGAGAGCTTGTGCTCTAATAAGCGGAAAACACATTGAGGTGAATAAATTGGCTTTAGGAAGAATTGTACAAACCCATCGAGAAAAATATGTCAGTGATGAATATCGAGTCGAGTTAGTTGTGACGCCCCAAACGGGTGATGAAAATCTCCGGGAAATCGGAGCAATAGGTGTCCTGTTGATGGAAATCATTCAGGAGGCCTGTGGTCTCTCTGGACGTGTCTCTGTTGAAAAGCACATTGATGGTGTGCGTGTCAGCATAACACCAGAAAAATCAGAAGATTCCGCCTGCACCCTAAAAGAGTCTGACTAGGTGGGTGTTTCCTTGAGGGAGTTCTGTGAATCAAGGGAAAACAAGTGAAACCCCCGATCTTTGGCGGCTCACATTAGAATACCTGGAAGGTCTGCAAGGTCTCTCTTTGGTTCAGCGATTGGAAGGCGTTACTCTTGATGATTTGTTTCGTCTCCTTGAACGATTAACGTCTTTGGTTAAGCATACTGAACTCCGTCGTGTTCAGGATCTTCTCGTGGAACTGACAATCGTACGAGACAATACTATACTTCAAAATAGGTCTACTCATGAAGCGCAGCTCCTCAAGACAATAAAGCAGTCCGGTAGACTCGGTGAGTTTGTTAGCATCATTCTCACCGGATCTATCAAACCAGATTAAACGCCAAGATTTTCTCAGGAAGGTCTAGAACACGTTATCAACACACAAACCATCAAATAGTTATCCAGTCTGGGGGTAGAAGCAATCGTAACGGTATTTATCGTTGAAGATGAAGCGCACATTCATGAAGTCTATAAAGTTATTCTCGTGCAGGGAGGACACCATGTAGTGGGCGTCGCATTCAATGGAGCTGAAGCTATTGAAAAAATCTGTCAATGCGGGGTCCGACCCGAGTTAATCATTATGGATCATCGTATGCCTGTTATGGACGGCTTAACTGCTACGCAGGAGCTGAAACGCCTCTGTCCCTCCTGTAAAATTCTCTTCATCAGTGCTGACGATACGGTGAGAACAAGAACATTCAAGGCTGGGGCTGACCGGTTCTTAACTAAACCTGTGAGTCTTGAAAAGTTACTTACCGCTGTTCGCCAACTAGTCAAGCAGAACTAGACAGACTCAGGTTTAGTTTAAAGAGAAGCAGGTCACTTTAGTGCCTTAAAGAACTCCTTGGTCTCTTCTCCTTCAAGTAGAGGTATGATTTCTTGAGGTCCGGCTCGTTCGGAATCGTATTTTTGTGCAATGAGGAAGCCAGTCTCTTTTTCCTTACTGCTCGATCCCGTGCCTTGCCAGATAAAGATTTTATTAAAAGTGTCGAGCAAGTAGACATCATCCGAGGTAAGCGAGGAGCGGTTGCGTTTCACCTCGTAGAACAGACTAACGTCTCCTTCAATATGTACTCGGAAAAGTTTGTAATCACGCTTCTTTAGCGCAACACGCCTTAGGATTCCCTCAGTATCTTGGGCGGTGACATTTATACTGCCACCAAAGAGGGCGAGAAATTCTTTCGGCTCTTCTCCCTGGTCTACTGTAACAAGGCGCGTGTGGCCCCTGCGTGTCCGGTCGCCCATGACCGAAGTTATTGCACCAACAAATTTCTCATCTGGTGATGCTGCCTTGCCGCACCAGAGATAAATGATTTTTCCAGTGTCTACTAGATAGACATCGCCCTCGGCAAAATCTTCGTTATGCTCTTCTGGCACTTTAACGATTTGACCCTTGGCGACATGAAATTTCGTGAACTTGGCCATTGTTGTCACGTCCAAACTCCTTGTTAGTGAGAAGTTTTTATATGCTTGGGTTTATGCCGCTAAACTCGTCAAACTCTTAAGCCATAAACGTTGATTCCCGATGGATTTGAAATATGATGACGCAATCTACCACTTCTCCTGCCTCCTTCTCAGTGATTCCGCTTGAGGGCTTGGGCGTTATCAAGGAGGGCGATGATATTGGCGCATTGATTTGCGCTATCTGCCGAAAGAGAGAGTTTGCATTGGAGGAAGGTGACATCTTGGTGATTGCGCAGACCATTGTGTCCCGTGCTGAGGGTGCTATTGTAGACCTAGCATCAGTTAAACCCTCTCGCAGAGCCAAGAGGCTTGCGTCAAAGCTAGGGAAACGTCCCGAGCTGGTGGAGGTCATACTCCAAGCGTCGAAGCGAGTGGTCCGGGCTGAGCAAGGACACTTGATTGTGGAGACACCTCATGGCTTCGTCTGTGCAAACGCTGGGGTCGACTCTTCTAACGTGCATCGACGAAACCACGTAACACTACTCCCAGAAGATCCTGACCGTTCAGCCAAACAGGTACGAAGAACAGTGAAGCAAGATTTCAGTGTAGATGTTGCGGTGATAGTCTCAGACACTCATGGCCGCCCTTTTCGGAAGGGAGCGATTAACGTGGCAATTGGAACGTCAGGAATTGCGCCCCTGAAGGTTTTCGTGGGTAAACCGGACCTCTTTGGCTATACCCTTCGCTCGACATCAGTTGCAGTAGCAGATGAACTGGCTTCAGCAGCCGAGTTAGTGATGGGAGAAGCAGACGAAGGAATCCCAGTTGTAATCATCCGCGGCTATCCCTATGAAAGAGCAGAAACATCAGCCCGGGAATTAGTTCGTGATGCCGATAAGGATATTTTTCGCCGGTGAGAACATGTCAACTACAGATTCAAAGCAAATCCGAAAAGTAGGAGTTGCCTCAGCGGAACCTGAGGGCTGGGAGACTAGCCGACTGGTTTCTGATATCCGAGGAAGGAAAGTGGAATGTATCGTTTTTGACGTAACGGAGAGCATAATCCGAGTTGGTGACACCAAACCCTCTGCCCAATATAAGAAACAGGATCTCACAGCGCTAGACGGAATACTTACACGCGCAGTTCCAGGCGGCTCTCTAGAGCAAGTAATACTTCGAATGGATCTCCTTCACTGCTTGGAACGCTTGGGAATACCATTTATGAACCGACCAAGCGCCATCGAGAAAGCAGTAGACAAATACTACACATTGAGACTACTGGATATGGCAGGAGTTCCAGTGCCTCGCACGGTAGTAACCCAATATGCCCGAGACGCGCTTCGCGCTTTCCGCCGCTTCAAGGACGTGGTTGTAAAACCACTCTTTGGCTCAGGTGGAGTAGGGATGACCCGTGTCGACGACCATGAAATTGCCCGCCGTGTATTCCGAGCTCTAGAAGCCAGTCATTACGTTATGTATGTCCAAGAGTTTCTAGAACATGGTGACAGGGATATTCGAGTGTTCGTCGTGGGGGGGAAAGCGATTGCAGCAATGTACAGGATAGGTCCTGATTGGAAGACGACAATACGACATGGTGCTCGTCCTGAACCCTGCCGTCTCACACCTGAACTTGCCAAAATTGCAGGGAAATGTGCTGAAGTCATCGGACTCGAATACACCGGGGTTGATATTCTTGAAACAAAACGGGGGCTAGTCATCACTGAAGTGAATAGCAGCAGCGGCTGGCAAGGACTACAACAAGTCACTGACTTTGATATCGCTAAAAGGGTTGTAGACCGGTTCTTTCAGGTAATCCTCGAATCCCGCCACTAAAGGAAACCAGAAGGCTCCATTATCTTTAAGACTACTTGGGTTTCCAGTCGCTATACGATGGTAACTGGATGTAAGGTGAGGTATCGATCGTGATTCAAGCGAGTATCGCAATTCTTGCTGGAGGGCAAAGCAAAAGGTTCCAGAGACCCAAAGCGCTCGCCGAGATAGCAGGCAAACCTCTAGTACTCCACACCTTTGAAGCGTGCAAAGCTCGTACTGATGAAGTTTTCGTGGTTGTGCACACCAAAGAAGATTGCACCCAACTCGCTAAATTCTTCCCAATAGATCAAATCGTTATCGATGTCATACAAGAACCTGTATGTCCCCTTGTAGGTGCGCTCTCAGCATTCAAGCACGCTAGCAATCCCTATACACAGCTTGTCCCCTGCGATTCTCCTCTTATTCACCCTATTTTCTTTGACATCCTTTGGGGCATGGTTGAAGGATACCAGGCGGCTGTACCCCGCTGGCCAAACGGATGGATTGAACCCATACACTCAGTTTATCACACCGAGACTGCAGCACAAATTGCAGAACAATGCTTGGCAGAGAACGAAATCCGAATGCGCTCACTTATTTCAGCCTTTAGCCGTGTAATATATCTCTCAACCAACGCCCTACAACACTTCGACCCAAAGCTCCGAACCTTCCTAAACGTCAACACGCCCGTGGACCTTCACAAACTGAAGAAAATACTAGGTCAAAAAAGGCGCTACGACTCTAGGTGAAGAAAAACCCTAGTCTTATTTGAAGGCATGCTTGCCTGCGCAAAGCTGAAAAGCGTAAACAGGATAAGCATTCTATAATGTTCTCGCCACGAACCAAAATCCTCCTACTGACCTCGATGACATTACTAGCTCTCCTAGGGCTAGCGATTCCGGTCCGCGCTGTGCCACTACATACTGGCTACATGTGCAGCGATTTCGGTCACGCGCTTTGGAGCTATGAGGAAGACTCCCTCGAAGAATACTGCCGAAACATCGACCAAGAAACAACAGTCGAAATCTACATCGTAACAACAAACGACCTCGAAGGGCTCAACATCGATCGCTACGCCAACGAGCTCTTCAACCTATGGGGTATCGGAAAAGCAGATGTCAACAATGGAATCCTAATGTTACTGTACATCACATGGCACAGCGAAATCGACTTTGATTACCAGTTTAGGATTGAAATCGGTCGGGGAATGGAAGGAGCCATTACAGATTTTGAAACTAGTGTTATAGTAAATCTTTCAGTATCCTATTATGACAGGGGAGAATCCTACATACACGATGGATTAGAGGAAGGCCTCTTTGCCCTCTATAATGAGTTCAAGGATGATACAACAGTTCGGTC
>CBDVBC010000121.1:0-5476 GCA_965372125.1 Candidatus Hermodarchaeota archaeon
AACACATTTACGGTGTTGAACGACAGTGCTACAAGCCAGGGAGTGAACCTCTACTCACCAGCACTAATCAACCTAGCAGCCCATGGCAGCCCCCTAGGAATTGCCCGCAAATACGACGCGGACGGCTATCCCTACGGGTTCAGATATTACATGGGTCAGGTACCCGCGGTGCAAACTAACATCACGGGAATAGCAATTGGGGACATAGACCTCGATGGAATCAACGACATTGCAGTTGCCACTGGACCCGGCGATGGCAACGTCGTCATCTACGACGGCTCAACATGGACTATCATGATAGTCATCGCTGTATCTGCAGCTTACCCGAGTGACTGGCCAACCTGCATTGCTTACGGGGACATAATGAACAACGGGACTCCTTGCTTCGTCTTTGGCGACGCCATTGGTCTTGTCCACTTTGTCTTCATCTACGCTCCCACAGCTACGTGGTATTGGTATAACTTCGCCGCAGCCGCTAGCAAAATTCTATGCATAGATGTAGGAGAAGCCGATAACTTACTAGAAGAAACCACTCCCACAGCCGGAACTAGTATTGACATTGCATGGGGTGAACTTGCAGGACCAGTTAAGGTTTCCACGATTTTTGGCACCGTGGGCGGTCTCCCGGTTGGTTGGGGACCATGGCAAGCATATCCTGGGCCACCGGCTTACAGCCTCCGAATCGGAGACCCTGACGACAACGGCGCAAATGATATCGTCGTTGGCACAGGCTTCGCAGGAGTAGGGGGCTACGATGGCGATTGCTCGATCCTGACATGTATAGGTGGACCGTGGTCAAATTTACTTGTCACACCAGCACCCCTCCAAGATAGGGTTCTTGCCTTGGACATCGGCGACGCGGAAAATGATGGCACCAACGAAATCGTCCTTGGGCTTGAGAATGGCTCTCTCCTGACCTATGAAGGAAACGTCTTTCCCGATGCCACCGTGCAGACAATACTTTCAGGCGGACCCTCCATCAACACTCTCCGCATAGGGAACGTGGATTCGAACTCTCCCTCACCCAACGCCATTATTGTGGGAGACGGTGCGGGTGAAATCCGTAAATTCCATACCAGCAATGCAATCTCACTTATAGACTGGAGCCACGTCGACAATAACACATTAGGGACAGTCACTGGCTTGGACGTAGGTGCGCTTTGGGGTGGAGGTGTCGACGAAATAGCTGCAGGCACCAAACTCGGTGACCTCTATCTCTACGACTGGGATCAGTGGCATCCCACCTGGGGCAACCTCTACAACGCCACAGAAGCCGCAGCCATGACGGCGTCGATTCCTCCCTTTGTCTACGCCGATGCCTGTCTTGCAGGTGCCTTCGACTACGCTGGAGGCTCTAGCCTAGCAGAAGCACTCCTCTTTGGTGGTGCCATAGGCTTTATCGGAGCCATGCGGATCTCCTGGTACTATCTTGGACCGATGGTCGAATCTCACACCTGGGGTCTTAACCGGTTGATGGACTATCTCTACTGGCAGATATTCTTCGCTGGTACTACCAACTACCAGCCAGGTGCCACCCTCTATGAGAGCAAGTGGCAATACAACACGACTTATGGGCCATTGTTATCTAGGAGTACCTGGGAGAACAGTCACCGGAAGAACCTGCTCACCTACGGGCTCTTTGGTGACCCCGAAGTCGACATACACACCGACAACCCCGACACCTTCACTGTCGTCAAACCATCTCAACAACTCCCCGGTGTGACAATGACTGTCTATGTAGAAGATTCCCTATCTAATCCAGTAGCCAATGCACGGGTTTGTGTGATGACTGGTTCGGGTAGCGGCTCCTACTATCAGGTTGTCTACACCAACTCCACTGGTCATGCTGTTTTCACACCAACCGGCAGTCACAGCGATACGCTAAACGTGACTGTGACAAAGCACAACTTTGCCGCTTACCAAGAAGACACCACCGCATTAAACACTTCATTCTCCGTGGGCACACCCTCAGTCACATATACTGGTGGAATCACTCAAAGCCTTAGCGTCAGCGTGGTCTGCTCAGGTCCTGGAGGCATCATTACCAGCGCCGTAGCGACTCGCTACACTTGGTCGCTTTATCAGGGCACCAACAATCTGACCTTTGGCTATCTCAGCTACTCTGGTGGCACTTGGTCAGCATCAGGTCTTTCAGTTGCCAATCATCCTGAAGGGCTCTACTTTATCCGCTGTTTCATAGAAGCCTATGGCTCAAGCGATACTGGGGACTCATCAACCTTCGTTATCATCCATGTCATTACCGTCTCTACTCCTATCATAACCTATCATAGCGCAACCCTGACACTAGATATCCAATCTGTCACTGCAACCTGCAGCCTCACAGTTCATGGTTCACTTGACAACACAGAAGCCACTACCCACACCTACACAGTCTATGATGATGCCACAGACACAGCCACATCAATAACAGGAAGCCTAACCTGGAGTGGAGGCACATGGACCGCCCCAGGTATCGATGTTTCCTCGCTCCCCGCTGGCACCTATTACGTTATCTGCACTTTCGCTGACAGCGATGTAGGCGCCACCAACAGCGCAGCCTACACAACCTTCACCATTAGCGGCACAACAACTACGACGACACCGCCTCCACCGATTCCCGGCTTCCCGCCACTAGCCCTACTCATCGGCTTCCTCACTGCCATAATTGGGATCCTCAGCGTACGCCGACGCAACCGGAAACACTGAACACCAATCGCATACACACTACTTATGGAACCTTGGAGGATGTCCTCGCACATCCTCCCTCCTCTCCTTTTTTGGCTCACCTTTGAGATTGTTGGCTAGTCAAAATCCCAGATGCTTCGACCTTTGCTGAAGTACATGATGAACCTGCAGGTTTCACAAATGAAGAGGTATACTTTGTGGGCAGTAAATCCCCATTTGCTGTCGATTTTGCCTTCTTGTCTTTTGAATTTTATTCCGTGGCATAGCGGACATTCTAGCTTACGTTTTTCTGGCATAATACTCACCATTTACAAGTACAGTTACCAAAGATAATCGGTATTTATAAGATAAAGGAAGGATGGAAAAAAGAAGGGAGGGGAGAGGGTGTTGGGTCAAACAGAAGTACACCTTCACCAACCAATTTTGAGAGCCCCATTTAGATTGGATGCGTGCTATTTCTTCTTGGAACTCGACATTCCCACAATGTGGATTCTAATTGCGATTTTGACTCCATACAATCCCATCCGTTGATTTCTTAGCTGACTAGAGTGGAGGGCACATTTAATCGAGACAGCAGGTGCATGCCTAGTGCATGTTAACATATTTGCTGGTGAACAGGATTCTACTCGTTTACCTGCCAGACCTCAAAATGCCCCTTGCCTTCGATGACCTCCTCAGGTAGCTCCCCAAAGGCGCAGTTCTGGCAAGTAGTATCAACCAGCAACAGCTGCTGGCTCTTCAAACGAGCCATGGCTGACTGGAAGCTCTCCGGAACTGCCTTCAGGACGATCCCCACTATCGCGTGGCGGAGCAGCTCCGAGGCTAACAGATGAGCCTTGATGTTCAGAGACCTTAACAGATCGACAAGCAACCGTGCCTGCTCAAGGCATTGACCACCACCGACGTATAGCGTCTCCCGTGACGACTGTCGCCCAGTACCGGTAACATAGGCTGTGTGGTCTCTCACATAATAGTACATGGCAGCCGCCTCCAAGAACTCTACCTGCCACATGCTTGAGTCCCGTCCTCGGAAGCTGTGGGCAAGGTCAGTTAGGCGCTGCCGGTCTGGATGCGCCTCCAGGAAGCGCTGATAGGCTTGCGTGGCGACGCGGCGTAGCTCCAGCCACCGGGCTGCCGCAGGGTCTTCAGCTGGTGGATGCATCTTGGGCGGTGAGGCTGGCTTCCAGGCAAAATCACGGATCGCATACTCCAGGTCAGCTGATAAGCGGCGTCCCTGCTTCAACACCTTTGCTGCTGCCACCAGCAGCTCAGCCCTGGTAGTAGCCAGACGCTTTATCCTGCTCGTCGCTGGGAGTCCCCTCATCAGCGTGACATAGGCTTCAGCTGCTTTGATGCTAGCCTTGGCGGCTCGCCTTAGGTCTCCTATATCAATGAATGTAAGCAGTTGGGTGGTGGCTTCCCGTGCAAGAGCTACAAGGCGTCTAGCTCGACTCATCTGGCGAAAACCTCGAATGTCTTCACACTATACCTAGAGTAACTCCCAGTTCTCTCAACATCGGTAAGGCATCTAGCTCGATTCCTCTCTCGCTCGGGCTAATGCCTCCTTTGCCAGTGTTTTGTCTGGGTCAAGTTTTAGGGTTTCTTCGTAGGCCTTGATTGCTTCGGGTAGGTTTTCGTTATAATGGAGTGCAAGCCCTAGCCTGAACCAGGCCAAGGTATACTTGGGGCGGAGGATTACAGCGTTTTGGAATGCTTGAACTGCCTCTGCGAAATCCCCTTTCTCATGCTGTGCCACGCCTAGGCCGAACCAGGAGCGTTCATCCTTGGGGTTTATGACTGTGGCTTTCTCAAAGGCTTCGACGGCTTGTGGGAAGTCGCCAGTCCTGAAGTGGATTGAACCAACATTAAACCAGGAATGCTCATCTCTAGGATTAATGGCTAGGGAGTTGAGGTAAGCTTCAATGGCCTGAGTAAGCTCGTCCTTGTCAGAGTGTAGTGAACCCAGTGCAGACCAGACCTTCTCGTTATCCGGGTTAAGGGCTAGAGCCTTCTGGTATGCATCCAGCGCTTCGGTAAAATTTTTATCGTCCTGATAGATTGTCCCCAACCAGAACCAACCATCCTGATTGTCGGGATTAAGGTCAAGGGCTTTCCGGCAGGCTTTGACGGCTAGATGGTAATCCTGGTTTTCGTGATAAACCACACTGAGCCAGAGCCAGCCAATCTCGTTGTAAGGGTTCAGTTTCAATCCCCTCTTATAGGCCTCAACAGCCTCAGCATAACTGCCATCATCATGGTGGGCTATTGCTAGCCCGAACCAGGCGAAATGGTCCTTGGGCTTGAGGCGGACTACCCTCTGGAAGCATTCGATGGCCTGGTCGAGATCCCCGACCTTATATTGCGCCCTACCCAAGGCGTACAAGCTGGGCGTATGTTTCGGGTCAAGATCGATGGCCTTTCGCAGATGCTCAACAGCCCATCTAATACTTTTGAGCTCCAAGTAGGCCATGCCCTTATAGAACAGCTCTTGAACTTTTCTAGTTGTCATCACTTCTTTCCTCCACTGCCTTTGATTACACTCATCAAGCTAGGAAGTACCCAGAACCCTACAATGAAACACCTAATAATTCCTTCCCCTTCAGAAGAAATCAGGTAAATTATCAATTAATTCTAGTGAATAGACTAGCTCTTATTCTGGGAGATAGTGACTTTGAAGCAGCCTATTCTTTCTCTAGTATCACCCTTCACCGATAATGGTGGATTGTGCCGCTATCCCTCACAGACGACCAAGCAGGGACTTCAATAATCCTCCTTGGTGCTGTGCTCTAAA
>CBDVBC010000122.1:0-5461 GCA_965372125.1 Candidatus Hermodarchaeota archaeon
GGTAGCGGTAAATAGTCTTATCTGATTTCGGCTCACAACCCTCGCAAGAAAGCGATTCCTTCCTGTACGCCTTCTCGATTTCACGGACTGTCTTTGGGCCAGTTCGCAGGACCTTGACAATCAAATAATATGCGTGTTCTTTAAGGAGTTTTGCGAGTTTTTCGTCGCGTATGATTTTAACTGGTTTAGAGTGGAAAGTTATGACGTCTTGCTGTTTTACTTGTTCTGTTGTTTCTTGTGCTGTCACGGAATCACCCCAGTTTTTATTCTCAATATTGAATATTAAAGTATTGCTATTTAAGCCTTACTTCTCAACCACTGAGAATAGTTAAAGTGCCCTGAAATTCCCTTTTTCAGGGAAAAACCGAGAAAATCAGAAACTAGCAAGAATAAGATGAGGAAAAGAGCTTATTTTAGCTTCGTTTGCAACAAAAAAGCCCTCACCCATCAAGAACTGCAACCTCCTCAAGGTCTAAGCCGTAAAGAGTAGCAACTTTTAGGTCTATCTTTTTATCAAGACCTTGTTTTAGGAGCGCAGGTTTCTGAAGAGCTTGATGAGCTAGTTCTGCAAGCTCTGCCTCCGACTTGGGCTCAACAGGATGGATAATAGGGATTTTCTGAAGATATGTTGCGTTAAATCGGATGTGCCCACCCCGGAGGTGGGTTGCACAGAATAGTAACGAGTAATACGCATTGATGAGACGGGAGTTCAGTAAGGCGAGGAGGTAATAGGGATTCGCAGGAATGTTTTCTAAGGTGGAATAATAGACACGACCAAGCGCACAGCCCTCATGATCCAAGGCTACGCGCAGGTGCTTTCCCATACCAGCAACCACTATTTTTGGCTCACTGAACTTATGCCATTGCTCAGGAGTAGCCAAGTCAGGGGAATAAGTCAGATAGCCCTTTGTCTTTGTGGTATATCGGTGAACAGAGCCCGCTGTGAGAAAGGGTAGAACAACCTGTTTTTCCCGTTCGGAGAGTTTGTTATAATGTGCCTTTGTAAGAATATGTTTGCTAAAACCTGTTCTGGCGATGCCGCAGTTGACTTTACAGACGCGGCCCAGAGGAATAGTACACCTTTGCATTTGTTGAAGAATCCGGAACTTCTCCTTGGTTAGAGCCGGAGTCAGGATACAGTTAGGTAGCTCCCTGTAGAGATGCTGCGGTACACGGATTGTTTCGGAGGGCATCTTGGCGACGCCAGAAGAAATCTCTAGACGAGAGAGGAGTAGAGTCTCATTATCTTTAGTTTCGTCGCTTTTCCTTGGTTTTCGGACAATGAGTATATGAGGATAGGTGGCCGCCCCCTCAAACATTTCTATTTGAGAGATATCGACCATTTGTTCTATGACAAGACTTGAAACCAGTAACTTTCTGAGGGGCGTTCCGTAATCTGCTGCTAATATCTTGTTGCTGACAATGAAACCCAACCGCCCTCCACCACGCAATAGCAGCAACCCCCTCTCAATGAAAGGGACAAGGATGTCGAATTGCTGGTGAGCAGTTGAATACCGGCGGCGGAGGTACTCCTTTAGCTGTGGATCCATCCCCTTGATCCCAATAAAGGGAGGGTTACCGACTATAACGTCGAATCCACCATCCCGCATCACCCACGGGTAAACACGCTGCCAGATAAGTGGATGCCTTTCAGGAAGGTCTTTACCGAAAACCGCTACAGCATCATCATCCTCTTGTATGAGGCTATCTCCCAGCAGAATTCGGTTAGTGAAGTCAGCGGGATGCCCCAACAATTCAGTTGCTGCCTTGGTTAGTTTTTGACGACAGCTTTTCACCGCTTCAGGATTCACGTCAACTCCGTGTATACAGTCGACAAGGCTGCGCAAAGTAAGGCGCCGTTCATACCCTTCAGCTGTGACTGAATTCGCAAGAAAACGGAGAGCGCCAAGCAGAAAAGCCCCGTCTCCACAGGCTGGATCGAGTACTGTGATTTCACCTAGAGAACGATCGGAGTTTTCCTTGATAATTGGACCTAGCGTGTGTTTTACAATATAGTCCACAGCCCAGCTAGGGGTGTAGTACTTCCCTAAACGTCGGCGACTAGCCTGTTCCTCCCTACTGCGTTTCACCTTTCCCATCAATAATCACTTCAGCAAAGGAGCTAGCTTCACTAGACATATATTACATTATCTTGCCAGGGTCCCCAGTTGGTCCGCTCCTAATCCTTCGGTGCCTCGGTCGCACTAGATGCTGCTTTCGCGTCTGCGCTTACACTCTGTCTGCCACGTGATGCAACAAGATTTTCAGCACTATCCTTTACCTTCGCAGCCTCTTCCTTCGAAACCCCGAGTAATTGGGCTAGGATATGCGGATCAGATTGGGCAACAAGCTCTGTTGATTCATAGCCCTGATCACGCAATAGCTTAGCCTTCCTCTTTGTTACCCCCTGGATTTTTGCCAGTTCAGTAACCTCGCTCTGGATTTGCTGTTGGACACCTTCCAGTGGAGCGTCAATTTCCAGTTCCCGGATTGCCTTGCTAACCTGTTCACCGTCAATCCTTATCTCTAGGGCTTCTATAATACGCTCGTTCCAGATTACCTCGGTCGCATTTGTTAGTGGAATAATGCTAACAAACAGTAGCGTGGCTGCGATTGGATAGACAAGCTCGGGAAAGAGAAACGCATAGCTCAATATGGGTGATGTTGTGCTGGCCCAAAGCCCAACGCCTATTGCAGCGACTAGCATCCACCCGAGGGCGGCGCGCCGCCCCTTGAGCCGAACAGGTCCAATTTCCGACCAGATTAACCAAGCACCCACGCCCACGATGAAACCGAGTACAAACAACTCACCTATGGTAAGCGCTATTATGACACTTGATAGACCCGTGGCTCGCGCGTTTCCGAATAGGCATAACTCGGCTAGTAGCAATGAGGCAATGGTGAAAACCCGCTTTCTTCCTAGCCGGTCGGGAAGCAGGGAAAAGGCACCTGCTGCGCCTCCGACACCAATCAAGGCGAGCTCTGCCCACAGTACGTTGATTCCTTGGAAGTAAGTGTGTGTGAAGATGATGCGTGCCTCCAGTGGCGTTGACAGCGAATAGAGAGCGTAAGCTACAACATAAATGAACCACCAAATGGCGTAGGGCCGAACGACTCCAGGTACCATATAGGTGCGTAGTTCCTCCGACCAAGGCTTCAGCGCTGCAACGATGCCAAGGCAAACCAAGAACACTAGGGCAGTTATTCCCGGCATTAGTGATTCAATCGCTGTGATGTTTCGCCATAGAATCGGCAGGAACCCCCCCAACCCGAGGCTGACAATTGTAACTAGCCCCGCCGCGCGCCCCCGCTGGGTGCAGGGCACAACTTGATTCAGGAATATTGTCAATACGACAATCCCTCCTCCGAGTAAGAAGAAGAAAATTATCGCCAAAATCATCAAATTCTGGTATACTAGAAGCCATACTGGACCAACTAGCATTAACATACCGATTATCAGCGGCGCTACACCATATCCCAATAATAGATTTGTTCGGTTCTTCACGGTATCCACTAAGACTCCACCAACACCAACCCCTACAAGAAGGCTGATGAAGATGGGCAGAACCAATGCAACGAGTTCACTATGTATTGATATGAGGAAAGCGATTAACCAGCTGAAGGGCAGCGCGAAGATAATCATTGAGAGCGAAATACGTAATTGAGTCAAGGCGGAAAGCCCCCTTTTACACGACTAGCCTGCCAACCAAAGAGCATTGAGCGATATAAGCCTTTCAGAAAATGTTAAAGTGAGCAGTTCATTAGTGACTCGCGAGCCCATATGCCCTTAAAAGAAATTCTCGTCCTGCGCAGCGGCGGACAACCTCTATTCAATTATGCCCCAAGAGGAGACCCGAAGCTAGACACACTAATGGCTGGATTCCTCAGTGCTCAGGTCGGATTCGCTCAGGAAATCGGAGAAGACGAGATTCAAGTGGTATCATTTGCAGAACACAAGTTCATATACGAGAGCTGGGGCGACCTTCTTTTCGTCATTGTAATCCAGAAAACTGATGACGAAAACATCTACAGAGTTGTACTCAAAGAACTAGCCCGTGCATTTGTGGACAAATACAAACAGGAACTAGCCAAAACAATCATCCCCTCGGAACTTTTCATGGGATATCGTGAGGATGTAATCCGAATTCTTACAAAGTACGACTTGGTGTCGAGCACGTCACTGCTTCATCCCACGGCGCTGCTTCCTCCTGAAACGTTACAACATTTTCGGAGTGGTTTAGACCTAGTGGAGGTTCACACTAGTTTTCACCGTACTGCAATTCTTACTTCAGATGGTTTCGTGGTTACAGCGAGGCTAAAGGAATATGAACTAGAGTTTGTGTTGAACCAGCTAAAGGCGTTCAGAGAACAGAAGTTGCCTACCTACTTTATGGTTTCAAAGACTATTCTCGGTTCTGATGTGAAGCTCTTCATCCATGTCCTGAGTAGGCAGTTAATATTGGCAGCCATCGTTTCAAAGGATGCCCGGGAGGTAGATTGCGCCGAGCGCATTGCTTCTACTGTCCAGCAACTCGTAAGAATTGATATCTCCCATCTTGTCAAGGTTCAACCTAGTAAAGTGGCTAGTGAAGCTTACTCAGACCACGAGGTGCTCACAGCAAACCCCATTGAGGGTCTCCTTTTTAGTGAATCTGCACCACAGGCCCACGAATTCCGCGATCTCTTCAGTGAAGCAGGATTGCTAGTCCTCCGCAACATTGACGGAATATCTACAGTCGCTGATCTAAGGAGGCGGTCGGGTCTAGACGGACGTCAGCTCACAGACATTCTGAACTTTCTTGAAAGCAAAGGGTACATCAGGAAAGTGAGATTCTACCCCAAACTCGAAGCGAGTGACCGGCGCTTCATTGCTTACCTAGAGACCGTAGGGTTACCCCGGGATGAATTTGAGATTCTCAAGCAAGCCATGAGTTTTTGTGATGGAGAAAACAGCATCAGAGATATTGCTCAACGGATTGGTATAGATCAGGAGAAGTTAATCCAAATACTCCGCAAGCTCGGCGATTATGTCGAATGGCTCACCTAAATCTTTTTGAGAGCCACTCTACTACACCGAATGTGTTTGGTGATATCGTTAGTAATTTGTTATGGAGAAGAGTTGTTTTGGGGAAAATCGTTAGCATCCATAGTTACCGTGGCGGCACAGGGAAATCCAATCTAACCGCTAACCTCGCGGTTTACGCGGCGATGAAAGGACGCCACGTTGGCGTAATCGATACGGACATCCAGAGTCCGGGAATTCACATCCTCTTCGGATTGGGAGGTACCAAGTTTAAGAACACCCTAAACGATTATCTTCGAAAGCAGTGTTCAATCGAAAAAGCAGCGTTCGAAGTTTCATCAAAATTCAAGCTGAAATCGGGGAGCATTCACCTCATTCCAGCTAGCATGAACGCTGACGATATTGCAGCTATCATTCGCGAGGGTTTTGAAATCGCTG
>CBDVBC010000123.1:0-5449 GCA_965372125.1 Candidatus Hermodarchaeota archaeon
CACCGGTAAGCACTTCCCACCCAAAACTCTGGACTGTGTAAATGCCCTGGCTAATAAAGCCAAAACCAACTACGTGATATTGGACGAAGTTCCAGCTGAAATGGATTCCTATGGGAAGCCACAGTGTTCGGGTCTTCACGAAGGACCAACCCAATAGCAGTCCGCCGAGAGTGAGGTTCAGCACCATTATCGCAGAAAGTAGCAGTGGGAGGGATTGTGTCACGATGCTGGGCAAATGGAGGACCGCAAACATAAGGGCTGAGCATGTCACAGCTAGGGGCGCTGTCAAGCTGGTGTTGAGGTTCTGTTGGATGTAACCTCGCCCAACTAGTTCCTCTCCAAACGCTACGAGGCACTGCCAAATCACATAAACCGCCAGCATCCCCCCCACTAGCATCCCCTTCTCAACAGTGTACACAGCTGTCAGGCTCACCCAACCAAAAACAAGCTCGATAGCTACTATACTCGCCATCATGCTTCCGCCAAGGACAAGTCCAACTAGAAGTCCCAGCCACCACCTTCTGGAGAGGCGAAGACCAAGATTTTCTGGCTGTTGCTGATCGATAAACAGCCATAGCAGAAGGCAAACCATGATGGTTATGAAATAGTAGAGAGCGCCAATAAAATCGTGAAAAACTGAAACAATAAGCAGCATAAAGGAAATCGCGAACATCAGGATTGCTGTCACCCAGCGGGGCAGCAATGGCTCTCCAAAGGTTGCCATATTCGGCTCTTTATGTCGTTGCACCCTAAAGATTTTAGGAAGCGATAAATCCTCCCCATTTTAGCCCCTAGGTATCATCAGGTTAAAGGGGAAACACCTAGATGCGTCGCGTAATAATCACCGCTGACAAATCCCTATGCAAAGGCTGTGGAATCTGCATTCTTTTCTGCCCTACCAAGATTCTTGAAGCAGCCGAACCAACTGCTTGGGGTGGCCATAGTCCACGCCTCTGTGAAGGAGGCGAGACTAAATGTATGCTAGTTCGGGGGGAGAAAGGCGTGGCTTGCCGTCGCTGTGAAAAACGGTGCCCAGATGCTGCAATCAATGTTGAGGTGGTAGAAGGATGAAACCAGGATTATACTTTGTTGATGGCGGCATAGCGTGTGCCGAGGGTGCGCTCTATGCAGGATGCCGCTTCTTCGCTGGGTACCCAATTACACCAGCGACCAGCATCATAGAAAGGATGGCAGAACGTCTACCACAAGTACGCGGCTACTACTTACAGATGGAGGATGAGATTGCTTCGATGGCGGCGATAATTGGTGCCTCCTGGGCTGGCGGAAAAGCTATGACCGCAACCTCTGGACCCGGTTTTAGTTTGATGCAAGAAAACCTAGGTTATGCCTATCTTACTGAAACTCCACTTGTCTTGGTGGATACTCAACGCTCAGGACCTAGTACCGGCCAAGCCACGATGCCAGGTCAACAAGATGTAATGCAGGCACGTTACGGCACCCACGGCGATATTGCTCCAATCGCCTTTGCACCCTGGTCAGTCCAAGAGATGTTCGACTTCACGGTGCATGCCTTCAACTATTCTGAAAAGTTCCGCACTCCAGTCCTCCTCATGGCCGACGGCGCAGTTAGCTACATGCGCGAACCACTCCAAATACCAAAACAAGAAGAACTGCCTGTGGTTAACCGGCGTCGCCTGACCTCAAAGCATCCTAGACCAGACGAGGTTTTTCTGCGCTACGAAATGCCCCAATTCGGCGATGGCCACGATCTTCTGGTCACCGGATCCGCCCACCGTCCCACAGGAGTGAGAGATTACTCTCCAGAATATCACCGCGCTACTATTCACTGGCTCTTCGAAAAACAGAAGGAAGCAGGAAAGGCGCTCCATCAAGAGGGGTTAGACCTTGAAATCCGTAACCTTGACGATGCAGATACAGTGATTATCAGCTTCGGTGCAGCTGCCAGACCTGCCTACCAAGCCGTACTTGCAGCCCAGAAAGAGGGTGAAAACATCGGATTCATCCGCCTCAAGACACTTTGGCCCTTCCCAGAAGAACACCTAACCCGCCTTGTCAAAGACATGAAGCGCATCTTCGTAGTCGAGATGAATATGGGCCAAATGATACGGGAAATCGAACGACTAGGGTGCCAAGCCCAGGTGATAGGAATCCCAAAAGTTGCCGGTGAAATCCACCGCTCCAGCGAAATACTCCAAAAAATCAGAGGATAGATGCAAATTGAGCCAACAGACAAAATCCCTCGGCGAGGAACAACAATACTATCGCAAGAAGTACATGCGTAATCTTCCGACCGCCTTCTGTACAGGTTGTGGAAATGGCTCAATTCTAGGATGCTTCGTCCGCGCAGTCGATACGTTAGTTACAGGGAAGCGGCTACGCCAGCGCGACATCCTCTGCGTCTCAGGAATAGGATGCTCAGCATGGATCCCTAGCCCATACTTCAAGGGAGATACATTACATACCACGCACGGCAGGGCTATCGCTTTTGCCACAGGCGCTAAAGTCGTGAACCCCAAACTCAACGTTGTTATCTTCACAGGCGACGGAGATGGCGCCGCAATCGGTGGTAATCACCTCATTCACGCCGCGCGCCGCAACATTCCCTTGAAGGTGTTTCTAGTAAACAACATGATCTATGGGATGACTGGCGGTCAATCCGCTCCGACCACCCCACTGGGTGTTCGCTCCTCCACTTACCAGCGACATCCTGAGCCTCCATTCGATCTTTGCCGCCTAGTTCTTGGTGCTGGTGCTAGTTATGTGGCAAGATGGACCACATATCACGTCGATGATATCATCACTTCGATGCGAGAAGCCCTTCTCCATCCTGGCTTTGCATTCATCGAGATTTTAACTCAGTGTCCCACATATGCTGCGCGCTTCTTTAGTGAATACCGAGACTCACTATCTCCTGAGGAGCGAGAGCAGTTTCAGCGCAATCCCGGCGCCTGGATGCTAAAAGCTCTCAAAGGTAAAAGAACAGGTAAAGCTCTTGGTCACCCCCGCTATGAACTTACTCTGCAGGATCGTACTATTGAACTTGGCGTGTTCACTAGAGAAGAACGCACTACCCTAACGGAGTCACTTCAGTCTCTCTGGAGGAACAGGTAAACTGGTTGCTCTAAAGTAACACCTTGGGAAGTGTAGGAATAGAAATCCGCAGACTCTAACTATGACGCGTGGTGGGCGGACCCAACAGCTTCAAGAGATGTATATGGCTGCGAACATCGAAGTCCCAGTTCCTTCTACTGACGAGATAAGAGAGTTAAGTGAAGTAAAGTGAAGTAAAGCGAAACCTTCACCTCACTTTAACGGAGACACTTCAATCCGTTGTCCAAAACTTACCCAGACAGGACAGGTTTTCCTCTTTGGTGTTTGGTTCCTGCTTCATTGGCGGGCACTGCCCCTTGGGAGCTGCGACCTCCCGCCTCTAGACAGGCGTTTTCCGTCTCCGCCCAACTGGCGGCGACAGTGAAGTATTCGCAGAACCCTATTTTAACTCCTGTATTACCCGTTTCATGGGGATTGGTGTCTAGGTTTGAGTATGGATAGGCATAAAACGCTAATAGTAGGAATCCCTCTGGAAATAATACAGGTGAATAATCGATGCACATAACTTTACGACTGGCTGGCTACGGTGGATATGGTGTAGGAACTGCTAGCAGAATTCTCGGTCTTGCATTCACTCAACAAGGTTATCATACGCTGCAAACTGAATCCCATGGCGCGGCGGCTCGTGGGGGTTCCTGCACCGCAGACCTCACAGTTTCCTCTAATCCTATCTTTGAGCTAGGCTTCGACCGGCCCGATGTACTAGTTACGCTTACAGCTCCTGCCTTCCTGAAATGTTGTTCTATGGGCGCTGATTTGAGCAGTAACCTCCTAATAATCGAGTCTGACCTCCTCAGCAATCCATCAATTCAATCGACACTAAAAGCTCTCAAGCAGGAGGGTTCAACCCGGATTTTTCGAACAGAGCTGAGCCAAATTGCAGAGGAGCTAGGACACGTAAGATATCTGGGAGTTGCCTCACTCGGGGCCATAACCAAAGTTGATGATAGGATTGATATCGGGGTGCTGGAAAAAACTGTTCAAAGTGATGTGAAACTTAAACGCTTTGCAAAAGATAACCTACCTGCACTACACCGCGGCGCTGAACTTGTTAACCCATACTAGAGCAGTATCACATCAAGTACCACGGGGTGACGGTCCGCCTTGTCTCGGAAAAGGAACTACTTTGCCCTCATTGTTGCCGCTGTCTGTTTTGGAACCATCCCGATTTTTTCAACATACCTGACAGTTTTCTTTGGTGTTCCTTCTCTCCAACAAGCACTTTTTCGCGTGCTTTTCACTGTTATATTTCTCTTCATCGGTATAGGGATCTGTCACTCCTTTCGTGGTTTGAAACTTCAGCGAAAACACCTTCCCTCCTTTCTTTTCTATGGGCTATTCGGCATAGCCACTTCTATCGTGGCCTACATCACTGCTATCGCGATTGGTACTCCTATCGTAGTCGCAGTCTCTCTGACGTACCTTTACCCGGCAATAACGCTGCTTCTCGCCCGCTTGTTTTTAAAAGAGCCTTTGAATCGCGTCCGCCTTATAGCTGTACCACTTTCTGTGGGTGGTGCAGTCATCGTCTCTCTACCCTTAGAAATAACTGCTAGCCCAGTGCCAATTGTTGGCATTTTTCTGGCAGTGGCTAATGGTATTTTTGCTGCGGTCTATGTTATTTTCGGTCGAAAATGGAGCGGTCACGAAGGATATCACCCTTCAACGACAACCTTCTGGGGGTACTTCTTCGCTCTCTTGTGGATGATTCCCCTAATCTTTTCCTTGAATCTAGTGGTCACAGATCCTCTGGTAAGTGGGTTCCATTTTGTGCTGCCGCTCCCAGCTTGGCTCCTCCTGGTTGCCTTCGCTTTTGTGGGTACAACTGTTCCCTATATTCTCGTCAATGTTGGTGTGAAAGACATCGACGCTTCTGCTGCGTCAATTCTCCTCCTCCTTGATCCCATTAGCGCTGTCGTCATGGCCTATTTCTTTTTAGGTCAAGCAGTCGCTTTCTGGCAGTTCATTGGGGCGGGTCTCATCCTCTTCGCCACAGTCCTTATCGCCATCGAGTCTAGGTTCGTTGCACACTCCAAAAACCTTTTATAGCTTTTCCACTCGATATACTATGTCAGTCGAGGTATAATGGTAGGCAAGGCATTGACGAACCCGTTTTCGCAAACCTTATCATTCTCACAAACAAGAAGCCCGGAAGGCGAGTACAAATGGCAGAAGAACTCGAAATTAAGATTGTCGAAGGATACCAGGAAGAACTTGCCGAACGCATTGCCGAAATGTTCAATAGTTGGGATGATTTATGGCCAGGCGGATTTACTGGCGGCGTTCCATTCACAGCAGAACGGGTACACAAACTTTTCGGCTCGTTGAGAGCAATTGCTTTTTTGATTGCCATGGA
>CBDVBC010000124.1:0-5432 GCA_965372125.1 Candidatus Hermodarchaeota archaeon
CCAGGAGATTACCCACGAGCTCCGACTTGACCGGGAGGCTGGTGCTGACCAGCGCTTGGAGTTTTTCTTGAAGTTGATGTCTCCCCTTCAGGAGGCTGGTAGGCTGGGTCCTCTGCTGCTTCAGTTGCCGCCCTCTCTTCGCTTCGATCCGGAAAGGCTGGAGGCCTTCCTTGAGATTGTCCCGAGGAAGTGGCTCTTGGCCGTGGAGTTTCGGCACCGCTCCTGGCTAGAGCCTGAGACCTTCCGTATCCTGCGACGCCACCAAGCAGCCTATTGTATTGTTGATGCCCCGGTCATGCCACCCAGAGTTGAGGTGACTGCTCCCTTCTCCTATATTCGTTGGCACGGCCACGGTGAGAAGCTCATGTACTATTACCTCTATAATGAAGAAGAGTTGGATGAGTGGGTGCCCAAGGTTCAGGAGTTGGAGGAGAAGAGCCAATAATGCGTCAACGGCTTTTTCAATAATCATTGGCACGGATTCGCCGCAAGGAATTGTTTGGAGATGCAGGATTTACTGGGGCTTGGGTCAAAGATGCCGCCTCATGTTCGGCAGCGCTTGCGGCGTATAACGGATCAGAGGATTAAGGTGAAGCCCAGTCAGCAGACGGACCTTGACTCCTTCTCAGATTAGGTAACTAAGCTATTTCGTTTTCATCTTTGAGGGTAACACTTAGCCATTCCGTGCGGTGAGTTTTTGCTGGCAGCTTGGACAGAAGGTGTCAGGCTTTTGGTCGGTGTCTTCAAGGCAGTTCGAGAAGACCATGACACACTCGTTATTGCAATGGTCGAGTCCGAGGACGTGACCGAGCTCGTGGAAGGCTATCTTAGTAATTCGCTGAAAAACCAGAGCTGGCTCCGCTGGCTTCCCGTCGGTTGACTGGCAGAGCCGGGGGATTGCGACAACCGCGTTGCCTCCTTTCTGGGCAACCCCGAAGATGAAGTTAAGGTCCTTTGTGAAGAGGTCTAGGTCGACAAGGCCAAGCCCACAGCTCTTGGGAGTAACCTGGGTTGAAAGGATCCAGAGAAAGGGTGACGCCTTGTATTGTAACCGGGTCGGATCATAGGAGTCGAAGGGAACTGGGAGCCGGATGGGGTGCATCTTTACTGGGGAAAAGAACTCGGGTAACCGCTTTGTGATATCTATTGTGAGGGATTCAAGGAGATTGTGAGATATCCCTTTGAAGCCAAATACGTGGAGCTCGATCATCAAAAATACCCTAACAACTCGGAACGAATATCATTGAAAAGTCTAACGCCCAAGGCATTAAGCAACACCTCGCTCTAAGATAAACTAATAGGCAGGGAAATAACAGCCTTAACCAGCATCTGTGTATCAGGTCTACCTTTGAAGTATCAAGTAACTTCTAAAGTACAGTATGGTTAAATAGGATGTTACGATTCGCTTAGCTTCATTTGAGAATTATTGTGGGACTGCTCATGGTCGGTGTATTGCAACTTCTGGGAAAAGCGTTGTTTGGTAGGAAAGTAAAGTCTTTCCTTCGGGGGTTGGAGAGGCCGCAGGAAGCACAGGAAAAATGTCTCAGGCGAATCCTAAGGCGTAGCCAAGGCACAGTCTTTGGGCGGCATCACAAATTCAGTGGCATCGATTCCCCCGAAGCCTACCAGGAACAGGTCCCCTTAACCACCTATGACGACATGAAGCCTTTCTATGAATCGATTAGTCTAGGCGCTGAGAATGTACTGTACCCAGACAAGACCTATCAGTTCATGATCACTTCGGGCACCACTGGGCGGCAGAAGTATATCCCTCTCTCGTTCTTTTCGCTACAAGAAAACAGGGATCTCAACATGCTAGTTTTAGCCAAGCTCTTTTCCCTTGCTAAAGGATTTGATGGCCTCGGTGCCCACACATTCAGCTTTTCCGCTCCCGCGGTGATTCCGGAATACAAGTTCGGGAAATACAAATGCGGATATTTAACAGGTATAATCGGAGCCAAAGGCGCAAAGCAAGCGGGACTACTATCGCAGCTCAACAGAGTTTGGCCCAGCGACAAAGTACTTAATATGACTGACTGGGCAGAAAAGAGTTACAGTCTTGCCCTTGAAATCCTACCCTTAAAGCTCCGAGCAATGATGGGCTTACCCAGTAACCTTTGCTCCTTCTTCCGAAGCCTCGTCTTCGACATAGCGCCCAAGATGATGAGTGACCCGCAAATATCCTCTAAGATAAAGGATAAACTACGCAAGTCAATGCACAGGGGCGAAATTGACCTCGGAAAACTATGGCCAAGAATGAATGTAATAGTATATGGTGGTATACACATTGATCCATATCTGCCCTTTCTTGAAAGCTATTTTACACCCCTCTACCCATTAGCAGTATACCAAGCGACTGAAGGCTATCTAGGTTTAGAGTGGTATGATGGAGGTATCAATCCAAACCTAAACACGGTCTTCTTCGAATTCATCCCAGCTGATGAACCTAATGCACGACCCCTACTATTATCCGAGATAAGAAGGGGCGTTATCTATCGCCCAATCATCACCACTTCAGGCGGCTTCTACAGATATGATCTTGGGGACCACGTTCTCTTCACGAAATTGAACCCACCCTCAATCAAGATCATCGGTCGGGCTGGAACCGTTGCTAGCTTGGTGGGTGAGCGGCTCCAAGAGGCTCAGCTGAATAATGCGCTCCAGGCTGCCTGCGTAGCAACAGGTGCAACCATTGGTGCCTTCATGGCTGTCCCGGTGGTTACGCGGGAGCGAACTGCCTACGACATATATGTAGAGTTCCTCAGCGAGCCCAGCGACCTTGCAGAATTTGAAGCCTGTTTCGACGAGGAACTCCGCAAATTGAATCATTCCTACAATTATGAGCGGCGAGCAGATGTGATTGCTCCAGCCAGGTTCATCAAACTGGTTCCTAGGACCCTTGAGAGAATACCTTATGCTAAGCACAAAGTAGACGGAGCGGGGAAGGTTCCAGCCATCGGAACCCTTGAACTCGTGAAACAGTTAAGACTATCCTAAGCCCAGAAGAACTATCACCAAAGCTATCCGCTTAGTCTTGTGCCTCGCAAACAATTTAACGAAGAACAGAGGAACAAGCACGGAAGGCAACAAGAGCTCTCTCTGAGGCGCTGGAATGACCGAACTTGATATCCTCTTCATCCATCCGCCCATCCGCTACCAGAGGAAATGGACCCGCTTCAAGCACTCAGAAATCCTCCAAATACCAATGGGCATGCCAGCCTTGGCAGACCTTTGCCAGCGACAGGGCTACAAAACCAGAATACTAAACACTCCCATGGAGCTCAACCTCGACACTGAGTGGAGTCCAAGCGCCTATCTAAAGAATCATCCAGCAAGGGTCTATGCCATTGACATTCACTGGTTCGCTACTTCTCACGGAGCAATCCAAACCGCCAAGTTGTGCAAGGCAATCCACCCCCACGCTCGCGTTCTCCTCGGCGGTAGCACAGCCACGGTTTTCTCCAAGGAAATCCTCGAAACCCACTCGGCAGTAGATGCTATAATTCGTGGTGAGACAGAAGAACCCATACTCAAGTATCTTCAGACTATCGAAGGGAGCACACGTCAGCTCCGAGAAGTTCCTAATCTCAGCTTCCGGGAAAGGGGTGGCAAGGTTGTGGAAAACCCCATCAGATATGTCGCCAAGGAAGAAGACATCAACAAGCTGAACTTCATCAACCTCTCCATGATGGAGCACTCCAAGGAGTACCTCAGATTCCTCGAGAGATACATGCCCTTTAGCATCATGATTGCCCGAGGCTGCCCCTTCAACTGCCCTTTCTGCACGGGAGGCCGCGACTCTCTCGCCCACTACTGGAAGCGACGCAAAACCATATTCCGGGACCCCGTTCTCGTCGCTCAAGACATAACTACCCTGGCAGAGAACCGGTTCACCCGCGAAATCTATTTCGGGCATGGCTTCTACCCAGCTATACGCAAATACTGGCTCCGCCTGTTCAAGGAGATACGCAATCGAGGTGTAGACATCGGAGCCCACCACGAGGTCTGGCGCCTCCCCATCTCTCGCTCCGTTCTGAAGGCCTATAAAAAAACCTTCAACCCCTCCTGCACCTCCCTTGGCTACTCCCTCCAAGCCGCCACTCCCGCGGTGCGACAACGCCTCGCCCGCGCCCTCAACGACCCAAGCCACAACCTCACCAATGCTCAGCTCAATGAATTCCTCAAGAACTGCGAAGACCTGAGGATCGCTCTCCGTCTATGGCTCACCTTCGGGAACCCCTTCCAAGGCTTCACCGACATGCTCAAAACCCTCTGGCTTGAAAACAAGCTCATACGCCAACGGCTCGCCTGGCGCAACTGCACCCAAATCCTCGCCCAACCCATCACACCCAGCCCTGGCTCCCCCGTCTTCCGGTTCCCAGAGCGTTTCGGAGTTAAACTCAAGCTCCACACCTTCGCGGACTATTACAACCTTCATCGCACCAGCATCAACCGCTTCTTCAGCCTCGACTTCCCCATCGCCTACGAGACCAGGCGGCTCTCAAGTGCTCATCAGCGACTCTGGAATATTATCGCTAGCACCCTTGCCCTCCCCACCCATTTTCTCAATCCATATCTCAAAGAAGAATAATTCGCTCTCTCCTAATCCCCTTGAGGAGTTCAGGACAGCAGGCTTCAAGTTGGTCGTCGTCAAAAAGGGGCAGCTAATTCTTTCCATCACTGCCAAGATGGAGCTGGGAATCGCCAAGGGACTTGGCAAGAAATACGTGAAGCTCTTCGCAGCCGCCCTCGCCAACGTTGCTCTCCACCACATGCAAAGCTGCTCTGAAGCGATCCAATCCCTAATCGCCGAGCTAGCTGAGGAAATTAAGAGACTCAACGAGGAAGCAGCCAGCAGCAGCTACATCTAGCTGTTTTCACAGTAACTTTTTAGGGCTCCCCGAGGCACTAATCCTCCTACTCACCTTCTTTGCCATTGTTGCCTTTGGGCAAGGAGGAGGTCTTTTGAAGAATGTTTACCCTCGGCATTGGAAGTATTCTATCCCTGGCAGCAGGTCCTGTTCTCAAGTTCGCAGGGAAAGCCATAGCTAGCTGGATATTTAGCAAGATACGAGGCGAACCCCGGGAGGGACTGGAGAAGGAGATCATCAAGGCTTTCGAGAAGGGCAAGGTTGAAAAACTCATCCGAAAGTACGAGACTGTATTCTCTGAAGAAATCAAGGCGAAGCTCAGGGCAGTCGCAGGTCTTCGCGAGCTGTTTAGGCGGACTGAGAAGGTAATCAATAAGGAGAAATATAGTGTCGAGGCTGCTGAGGATTTCATCGAGCTGGCACGCATCCTCGACGACACAGTCCTAGCTTTATCCTTTGAGGAGGCGGGCATAGAGAAGCTAAGGGTCAAGGATGAGGAGACAGGACAGGAAATCAAAGTCACAAATGAAGACTATTTTATCGCGTTGCTGTTCAGGTTTG
>CBDVBC010000125.1:0-5428 GCA_965372125.1 Candidatus Hermodarchaeota archaeon
GGGATGGTTATTAGCAAAGATTTGCTGTAGAAAATCGTGTTTTTCTGGCAGATGCCTTTTTACCACTTTAAGGAAGTGGTCTTTCTGTCTACCAGGTTTTAGGGTCATACCGCTGAATTGCACGAAATTTGCTCCGACTCGTTTAGCCTCCTTGGCGATGCCTCGCATATTCTCATAGGTGTCCCCTATCCCCGGAATCATTGGCATTCCCATAACTCCTCCGTGGAGCCCTGCCTTCCTGATTTCTTTGAGGGCTTCGAATCGTTCCCAGGTCGAAGAGGACTTGGGTTCAAGGATTGCTCTTGTTTCCTCATCGTGCAGGGTAATGCTGAAGCAGATATTCACGAAGGACTGCTTGTGTATCTCCTTTAGGAGATCAAGGTCTCTGAGCACCAGGTCAGACTTGGTCAGTACAAATACCGGTAATCTAAAGTCCAGCAAGGTCTCCAGCACTTGACGGGTTATCCTATGGTTCTTTTCCGCTGGCTGATAGCCATCAGAAACGCCGCCACAAACACCGATGACTTGTTTTCGTGGCCCCTCTCGGGCTATACGCTCCGCATCTTCTTCTTTGAGAAAGGGTACTAGACTTCTGCTACGAGCCGAGAAGCCAGCGCGTAAAAGTTCGCGACGGAGCACCTGCGGAGCATTCTCTTTGATACGGATATGTGTGGTAAAATCGTCCACGAAATAACGTTCAGACATCCCATCGCAATACGCGCAGGCGTGCTCGCAGCCCTTGTATGCGTTTAGAGAACGATTCGCGTGAAACCATGACTCAGCCCAGCGAGTCTTGGAAAGGAGAGTTTTCGCTCGAATACACTCGTAACGCATGGAGAAACAACCCAAGTCGTTTTTTTAATTGAGTTACAGGCTTTATTTGATTAAAAGCTAGGAGTCAATTCGCTCTAATTTGAAGATAACGGGTCTAATCCCATCCGAGCAAGAGGTATAGGTTATCGTTGGCTCAACTAATTCGTCACCAATATAATATGGCTCTATGAAATCTCCGCCAAAGAACAGGATTGATATGTTCTTGTACAGGTCTCGCCAGGCCCACCCACAGAAGCCCTCAGGCATTTGCACAATATTATCAACAACGAATCTCTCCCCAACTTTGAATGTCGAGCAAGGTGTTACTACTTCACCTGATTGTGATTTCACCTGATGTCCAAAGACATCTTCCGGACTAAACTTCTTGAAAACAATGATTGCTACTTTCGCCATTGTTCAAACCTTGACTATTCTGTTGATGTTAAGGTAGTCCTTGCAAAGAAGGCTTATAATATAGTTCTATGTTGGCAATCGTATGGCGATAAATCGGGAAGAACTATTCTCCCATATCAATAAAGAGTTGGTTCGACGCGCGGGTAAGGGAGTAGTATGGCACCAAGATGAGGCTTCCGGTTACCGGTGGCTCGTAAAACGCACCGGTAGCCTACGATGGATAGAAGCTCCCACAATCCGCAAACTTGCTAGAGACTTATTCAGGGAAATCAAGGCACAGGGAGTGCAGGACATTGATGATGTCTTGTCATTGTGCGATGATTTACTTTCCCGCCGGGCTATAGAGTATAGGATAATTGCCTTTCAGTGGAGCTTTCGCATGAAGAGATACTTTGAGCCAAGACATTTCAGCATCTTTGAACAATGGACCAAGAACTATCTGACTGGCTGGGGGAGCTGTGATGATTTCTGCACCCACACAATGGGCTATTTCGTTTACAAGTATCCGCAAGTCATTCCCAAGGTCAAGATGTGGGTTGATCACCCCAAGCCTCCGGTCCGTCGTGCTGCAGCTGTAACGTTCATATATTCGCTGCGGCGGGGACAAGCGCTCGAGCACATATTTGATGTGGCAGATGCTGTGCTCAAGGACTCTGATCTTTATGTCTTGAAAGGTTATGGGTGGATGTTGAAAGAAGCGACCAAATACTTCCGAGACGCGGTCTTTGACTATGTACTCAGTCGTAAAGCTTTGATGCCTCGGGTTTCGCTCCGATATGCAATAGAGAAGATGCCACAAGAAATGAAGGCCAAGGCGATGGCCCGTGAATAAACTGAATTGTTTTGTCTTTGACTGAAGCATTAACCTTTAACAGCTTATACGAGGTATCTCGATTTGTTTTAATTGTGGGATTACTATGCAAATTGATAACGTTGTTACTAAGGCAAGTAGTGAGCGCCTTTACAACCATATACTAGCTATCGAGGGCATCAGACACCCTCTCGAATCACCTGAACATCTTGAGCAAACCGCTGCTTACATCCTTTCAGAGTTCGAGCGATACGGGCTGAGCACAAATAAGCAAGAGTTCAAAGTAGAAGGGTTTGATGGAACCTTCTACAATATTGAAGGAATCATAGGTGAGAGCACCAAACCTGAGCTGCTCATTACTTCACACTACGACACGGTTGACCGATCTCCCGGTGCTGATGACAACGGATCAGCGATCGCTGTGATGCTAGAAACTGCACGTGTATTGGTAGATGCAGGGTGGTCGGGGAATGCCCGGTTTGTCAGTTTTTCTCTAGAGGAAGGGAATCCCGCACGAGCAACTCTGATGAAAGAACTTGCCATCAAGCTTGGCATTAAGGATGAGAAGGGAAGGTTTACGTCATGGCATACTGCTCAGCTGATAAAGCATCATACGAAGGCTTGGAGGCAAATGGCAGGTATCAAACCATCCAGGGCTATGGCGAAGGCTAGATCCCAGCTCCAAGGCAAGATATCTTCTAGTGAACTCGAGTATCTGAAGGGCATCAAACGATTCTACGAAGATGTGACTGTGACATCCTGGCCGGGACAGACAGCCCTCATGGGAAGTGGATATTGGGTAGATGATGCGGTTCGCAATGGGAAGGAGGTTCTGGGCGTCCTCAATTTGGAGATGGTCGGTTACATATCAAAAGCTGAACACTCTCAATGCTACCCGAAGGGAATACCTGCAAACCTATTCCGAATCCACGGTACTGATGAGAGCCTGACCATTGGAGACTTCCTAGCAATAGTTGGTGACCAGAACTCCGCCACCCTTGCTGAGTCCTTTTGTCTTCAATCTCGACGGGAATCAGTGAATCTGCCATATACTTGCCTTCAGGGCGAGTTCAGCTATGACCAGATTGCCCATTTCATGCAGGACCTGTTAAGATCCGATCACGCCCCCTTTTGGAGAGCGGGTATTCCTGCGCTAATGTTGACCGACACAGCGGAATTCCGGACCCCCTACTATCACACGCCAGCCGATACAATCAGTACACTAGACTTCGATTTCATGCTAAAAGTGTGCAAGGCAACCATCGCAACTACAATTGATTTAGCCTCTAAAGATTAAGCTATCCAAGCACAAAGCCTATTTCTGTTGAGCACCATGTGCGCTGCGGTGGATTAGTCTTGAAGGCAATAGTTAATGCAACTATCCTATGTCCCGTTCAAGGACTTGTCGAGAAAGGAACCATCCTGTTTGACAAGGGCAAGATTGTCGCTGTTGGACAATCGGTGACCGTTCCCCAGGGTTCTAAGATTATTGACGTTGATGGAAAATATGTACTGCCCGGCTTCATTGATGCTCACTGTCACCAAGGCATGTTCGATGGATCAATTGGGTGGGCGGGCAGAGACGGTAACGAAATGACCACCCCTATCACCCCGGAGATGCGAGGGCGAGACGGCTTCAACCCCTTCGAGCCTTCCCTAAAAGTAGTGTTGAGGGGAGGCGTCACTGCAATCAATACTGGTCCTGGATCTGGAAACGTGATTTCCGGTGAAAGCTTCGTGATTAAACCTACCGGGATAGGTGTTGTTGATGAGATGATTATCTTATCACCGTCCGGGCTCAAGGTCGCCTTTGGAGAAAACCCAAAGCGGGTTCACGGAGCAGAGAACAAGCGGATGCCAATGACTAGGATGGGTATCGCTGCACTCCTGAGGAAGACCTTCACCGATGGGCAGAACTACTTAGAGGAATGGAAGGCCTTTGGTGCCAAAGCCAGAGAGGCGCGCGACAAAGGTGAGGTGCCCCCTAACCCTCCAAAGCGGAATCTGGGAATGGAAACTATTGCCAAGGTGCTTAAGAGAGAAATCCCGCTCCATGCGCACGCCCACCGAGCCGATGACATCGTTACAGCGATTCGAATCGCTGAGGAATTCAACCTCCGATTGGTTATTATTCATTGTACTGAGGGACATAAAATCGCCAAGCATATTGCTAGGAAGAAGGTTCCTGCCGTCATTGGTCCCACCCTGTTTTGGACATCGAAACCGGAAACCCGGGAACGTGGCTTCGAGACCGCTGTTATCCTCAACAAAGCTGGAGTACAAGTGGCACTCCAAACCGATTCGCTGACTCCAATGAACTACTTCCCACTGCTTCCGATGTACGCCATAAAACATGGTATGAGCCGTGATGATGCACTTCGATGTGTAACGATTAATCCAGCTGAAATCCTTGACATTCAGAGCCAAGTAGGTTCTCTAGAACCTGGAAAGGATGCCGACATAGTCGTTTGGTCGGGACACCCCTTCGAGTTCTACAGTGAAGTCACACAGGTCTTCATCAACGGAAAAAGAGTACAAATCGAGTGAAAACTATTCTCTCGAGAAGGAGAGCAGCTTAAAGTAGGATAGATAATCACATTAAATGCGTGAGGTAAATCATCGACATGGAGAAGTAGAAAACTTAAAAGACTTTTAAGGGATTACCGAATAAAACCATTATTTGAGGTAAACTATAATGCCTGTATCTGATGTATTCAAAACAGGGAATATAAACCCTGAATCCGCAATCTACTACTGTAAAGAGTGTGGCAACATCATCCCCCTCAGCAAGGGTGAGCGGTTCCCCCCGTGTCACGGAGGAGCCGGAATTTGGGTAAACGTTGGGGTGGCGGGAGTGGCAGAGAAGGAAAAAATCGGGATAAGTAAACCGGCTCCAATGTCGGGTCTCTATCTTTGCACCGGCTGTCATGCACAAGTAATCCCCCTGAGTAAGGGTAACAGGACTCCGCCTTGCGGTAAGTGCAGGAAGAAAACTTCCTGGCGCCTTGTCATCCACGCCTAAGAATATTCCCAGCTTCACCTGATTTCGGGAGCAGTAAAGGCTTTTTCACGCCTCCTCTAGTCGGTTTTCTGTCTCTACTACTGGAGGAGGAGTTTTTTCTTCCCTCATAACAATCGACTCTTAAAGAAGTTGGCTAACTTGATTTGCTGCGGCGCTCCTTGAGCTTCGCGTAGCGGAGAGCAAGAATGTAGGCTGCTAGGGTCACTGGTTCACGAATAGGGGCCACTGGTGGGGCATAACAAGTTTCCAGGTCTGCGACTTGGCGGACTGACATTTTAGCCATAAGAGCAGCTCCAAGGACATTAGCTCGTTGATGAGCACAGGGACCGATGATTTGACCGCCAAGGAGAACACCTGTTTCTTTATTT
>CBDVBC010000126.1:0-5399 GCA_965372125.1 Candidatus Hermodarchaeota archaeon
TATTGGGCTAGATCGTTTGAAGAAGCCTTGTTAACCCTAAGAAGTCTTCCTGGACTATCTGAGATAGGTATAAGTGTTGACCGATACCACCAGGAAAGGATTCCCATTCAATATGTAGTAAATGCCCTAAAAGCAGCAAAAAGGTTAAACATCAAATGCGTGATTATAGTATCTCTTTTTGATTTAAACATTATTGATGAAATCAAAGGGCTAACTAATTATTTTTATTCGGAAATACAACCCGAAATGATACGCATATCAGCCATATTAAATCGGGGGCGAGCTAAATTCTTAAATAGGAGAGCACACTTCGCTGGTTCGGTTTCTCTATGCGGTGGACTTGATACGCCGTTGATTTTAGCAACCGGTGATATCTTTGTGTGTTGTGCCGCAGTTACCCTAGAGGCCTATAATACCATATTTCACCGGGGAAATATATCACAAATCTCTCTATCTGAGGCGTTATCTGAGGATTCTGATGATTACTGGATACTACAATGCCTGAGAGCGGGTGGACCTAGCTTCCTAGCTAAACTCGTAGAGAGAAATTGGTTATCCTCGTTGGATTCAATGGGGCTCTGTGATGGATGTTTGTATTTACTTCGTAATCAGAGAAGGTACTTGGCAGCTAGAAAATCTATGCGAGAAGAAAATATTCAACAACAAATCGCAATCTTATTACTACAAACAAGGGGCGATTCAACACCTTTTCTAAACTATATCATGCAAAAATAAGTGTTACATCATGCGTATTCTTCTAATTAATCCTCCTTTGTCGGATCCAACGTTGCCTTCTCTCTCAATTCCAGTTTTATCTGCTTTTACAAAATCCCAAGGATATAATGTAGAAATTTACGATTTATCGATTGAAGCATATGACTACTTTACAAGCAGAGAGAAGATTGAGGAAAATATAAGAATTATAGAATCTCGGCTCAATACTTCAATTTATCAACATGATAAAGAATTCCTTGGAATTGCCCGAAGAGCACAAGCAATCGCTCCAATCATCATCGAGAAAATAGAGTGGGCAAAAAATGGGCTGCGTTCTGGGGAATGTTTCTATAACTACCAATTGTACAAATCAGCGCTTTCTATATTCGCAAACGCTTTGGATCTCCTCCAATGGGCATACTACCCTACCTCTATCATGATTGCTGATTATTATCTTAAGGAATCACATACTCTTAAGACAGTAAAAGAGCATCTAGGTAATATAGAACTAAATCCCTTTCTGACATATTTCCAAAATATTGCTATACCGAAGATATCCAAACTTAACTGTGACCTTATTGGAATTTCCTTAACATATCGGGGACAGTTTTTACCTGCTCTTACACTATTACAAGAGCTTCACAAAGCACTCCCAAGCGTAGCGGTAATCTTAGGGGGTGCTTTTCTGACAGCATTGGGCGACCGATTATCGGCTATGGGAGAAATACTCAGAGGAGCAAAGGGCGTTGTATTGTTTGAAGGTGAAACAGCTTTAGTTGAGATTGCTGAATGCGTTGAGATAGGCTCAGACGTTGAGAATGCTGTTAATACTTACACTATCGAAGATGTATGTCAAGGTAACATTCCAAAGCAGCCATTGCATATAGAGAATATTGAAGAACTGCCTACACCAGACTTCGATGGTATTCCCCTTGAGTATTATCTTACTCCCGAACCTATCCTTCCAATCCAATCTTGTCGTGGGTGCTATTGGGGGAAATGCACTTTCTGCGCCGTTTCAAAAGCTACCTCAAGTAAATTCCGAAAAAGATCGCATTCGAAAATATTGGCTGATCTTGATACGCTATATGAAAAGTATAGTTGTCGCCACTTTATGCTCTGCGATGATGCAACTCATCCCTCAACATTAGAAGCTATAGCGAATCATGTAATCCAGAATAATTTACCTTATAGTTGGTCTACTGAAGCAAGGTTTGGTCCTTGGCTTACGAAATCAAACTGTAGAAAGCTCTCAAAGGGTGGATGTGTCCATCTTGCTTTTGGATTTGAAAGTGCATCTGAACGGATACTCAGCTTAATGCAGAAGGGGCCGATACATCTTTGGAGAATGAAAAATCTACAAGCGTGTAGAAACACCAACATTTGTGTTAATCTTCAGGTTTTTTTTGGGTTTCCTGGAGAAACTAAATCTGAAGCCGAACTCACAGAAGATTTTTTCTATCAGCATCAGAATCTTTATACTTCAATTGGTCTTGGCAGTTTCAATGCAGCTTTGGGTTGCAAAGTTTCAACCAATCCTTCTAGTTTTGGTGTAAGACTAGTAGAAGAAATGGAACCTTTGTTAGAACCATGGTATTGTTTTGAAGTTAAAAGTGGTATGAGTGCTAGGGAATCAGCTGAATTTGCAGATCAAGTTCGCTCAAAACTTGTTATATACGACAACGTTGGACCAGGTTTTCTGTTTTGTAGTGGTGGGGCACATGGTCACCTCTATTCAAGCCAATTTGGGCGTCAGTTCATCGATGGCTTAAGTACAGATTCTTATCGGTGGAAAGGAGACATAGCCACATCTCGCTATATTGCTTCAGAATCTTCCAACTTGGTTTTCCTAGTCGATGACAACTATTTAGTATTTGATCGGATGACTGGTCACTCATTAATTGTTCAAGAAACAACTAAGAAGGCTTTTAATCTCTTAAAGGAGTCACCACAAACAATTCCCGATACAGTTGCTGCTTGTTCATCTCAAAGCAAAGAAGGGTTTGATTCCGATGAATTGCCATCATTAACAAAAACGATTAGCGCCCTTATTCGGCTCGTTCGGATGGGTATACTTGTTCCTTTTAAAGGAAAGGAAATCGAATAATGAATAAATTTGGCTAATCTTTATTCCAAGTTGGTCAAATTACCTCCTACCTCGGATATGGTCATCTAAGTAATTAACATTTCTCCGCTAAAAGCTAGATAGAGTGGCATTCTTGTCGAGGGAGGGCATTCAAGTTATTCTCTACCTTTGAGATAATCGAGGTCGAAACAAGTGATGGCAGCCCCTGAAGCGACTAGCCCCACACACCACCACTCACCCCTACCATTCTAGAGCTGGAAATACCCTTCAAGCCTGCCCGGAAAAGCAGTTCAAGCCCCACTCTCAGCCTCAGCCAATTCTAACAAAACCCATGAATGACAAGAAAAAAGAAGCACTATCCTTCGCCATCACCCAGCCCCCCTCCACCCTTCCACCCCACGACACCATCACGGGTCGACACAAAACCCAGATTTTCGTTCCAACACAACGAATAAAAACGATTATCACCAGGAAGGACGTTAAGAAGGGCTAATTTATGGGTTTCACCCTCAAAATAACTAGGTACTACAAGGGGACACTCCCCCTAGTAGCCGTGCTGGTGTGCCTCCTCATCCTTCCATGGGCAGCAGCCCCCACAAGAGGCCCTGCCCCCTCTCCCACGGAGACCACCAGTCAACCCGCGACCATCCTGCGCAGCACCACCAGCCGCCCAGGACCCACCCACCCAACCCGGACAATGTTTCCCCCTCCACCTCCGGGCTCCGGCGTCTACGCCGAAGACTTCACCACAACAACCTACCGGGACGCCACCCCCACCAACGCCACCGGCTGGGGAACAGGCACCCTCCAACTACCCCGAAAAACCCTCACCAGCGCCGGAGTCTATGACACCCCCGGCTGGGCTTGTGGTGTGTTTGTTTCGGGTGATTATGCGTATGTCGCCGACGGTGGTTCTGGTTTGCGGGTGGTGGATATCTCCGATCCTACCAACCCCACTAGTGCGGGTGTCTATGACACCCCCGGCTTGGCTTTTGGTGTGTTTGTTGCTGGTGATTATGCCTACGTCGCCGACCGCTTTTCGGGTTTGCGGGTGGTCGACATCTCTGATCCCACCAGCCCCACCAGTGCGGGTGTCTATGACACCCCCGGCGGTGCTGGTGGTGTGTTTGTGTCTGGTGATTACTGCTACGTCGCCGACTACAATCAGGGTTTGCGGGTGGTGAACATTACCGATCCTACTAGCCCCACCTCGGCGGGTGTCTACGACACCCCCGACAGTGCTTTGGGTGTGTTTGTGGCTGGTGATTTTGCCTACGTCGCCGACCGCTATTCGGGTTTGCGGGTGATGGATATCTCTGACCCTACCAGTCCCACCAGTGCGGGTGTCTATGACACCTATATGGCTAAGGACGTGTTTGTGTCTGGTGATTACTGCTACGTCGCCGACGCCGCTGGATTGCGGGTGGTGGATATCTCTGACCCTACCAGCCCCACCTTGGCGGGCTTCTATGACTCCCCCGGCGATGCTTGTGATGTGTTTGTGGCTGGTGATTATGCTTACGTCGCCGACTACAACGAGGGTTTGCGTGTGGTGAACATCTCTGACCCCACCAACCCCACCTCAGCTGGCGTCTACAACACCACTGGCTATGCTAGGGGCGTGTTTGTTTCTGGTGATTATGCTTACGTCGCCGACTACAATCAGGGTTTGCGTGTGGTGAACATCACTGACCCTACCAGCCCCTCCAATGCAGGTGTCTACAACACCACTGGCTATGCTTTTGGGGTGTTTGTTTCTGGTGATTATGCTTATGTCGCTGACGGCGCATCGGGGTTGCAGGTGGTGGATATCTCTGACCCTACCAGCCCCTCCTCGGCGGGCAGCTACGACACCCCCAGCTCTGCTATGGATGTGTTTGTTTCTGGTGATTATGCCTACGTCGCCGACTCCAACGAGGGTTTGCGTGTGGTGAACATCACTGACCCTACCAGCCCCTCCAATGCAGGTGTCTACAACACCACTGGCTATGCTTTTGGGGTGTTTGTTTCTGGTGATTATGCCTACGTCGCCGACCACACATTAGGGGGTTTGCGTGTGGTGGATATCTCTGATCCTACTAGTCCCTCCAGTGCGGGTGTCTATGACACCCCCGGCATTGCTGTGGGTGTGTTTGTTTCTGGTGATTATGCCTACGTCGCCGACTGGACATCGGGTTTGCGTGTGGTGGAGGTGCAGCGGAACCTGTGCCGCCAGTATGCGGGGCTGGCTGTTGCTCAGTCCACACCCATCTACACCTCAGGAACAGCCACGGTGTTGCGGGCGACCCTCACAGCTACCCAGATTACGCCCACCGACACCACCATCACCCACTACCTCTCCGCAGATAACGGTGCAAACTGGGAGCAGGTCACCACCAGCGTAGAGCACACCTTCACCAACACAGGAAAACAGCTCAAATGGAAAGCAGTCCTCACCACCACCAACTCCACCGTCACTCCCCAGATTTCTTCTCTCTCCATCACCTACACGACCCGGCTGGATGCACCCAGCCTCACCTCTCCAATTGACAGCGCCGATACCAACGACGACACCCCCGACTTCTCCTGGTCCACTGTTACAGGAGCCGCAAGTTACCTC
>CBDVBC010000127.1:0-5388 GCA_965372125.1 Candidatus Hermodarchaeota archaeon
AACACCTTGATGCTACCACCGCGATTACTATGCACCAACTGCTTTAAGCGAGGAACAAGGTGGAAGGAGCTTAGTGGACGTGGTAAAATCCGATCCTTCACAGTAATCCATATCGCGTCTACGACTCACGCAGCTGATGCACCCTTCGTAGTAGCTATAGTAGGTCTTGAGGAGGGGCCCTCAATCACTGCACGCCTAGTCAGAGTTGATCCACTAAAGCCAGAAGACATTAAAATTGGTGCCTCGGTGATTGCTGACTTTGAGGAGGTTCCAGGTACCTCCCCAGATCAGTCTGTAATACGTCTAATCTTCCATCCTGCCTAGCGCGAAATAAAAAAAGAGTTCCGGATTGCTATATGATTGGTTCAAGCAGCTCTTCTACCTTCTGTCTGAGGAGGGTCTCTATCTTCTCGTCCTTCGAGTTATCAAAGGCTACTTGAAGTAGGTGAATAGCGTCTCCAGACGAGATATAACGAGGATTGTTTCTCATGCAGACTCCAATATAACTTGTATCGCTTTTGTAGATGTGTCTACTTCTCCAATCAACTTTAAGTGAAGGTAGTTGCCGCACTAGGTCTGCATCAAACTTGGTCATCGTTGGACCATGGTATGGCAGTTTAACCGACTGGTCTCGAATCCCCTCGAAGATATAATACGTTCTTCTTTTACGCTGATACTTTTGTTCAGGCTCGTCTGTCTTGATCGTGAAAAACCCAGCAAGGTAGAACTCGTTATCAGTGAACGGGTTCCTTGCAATGAAGAAGGCTAGGCGCCCTTTCTTAATCGCTTTCAGGCTCGTATAATATTTGTAATCTCTGAAGAGGGTGGCGCTCATACAGCCCTTCTCCCAATTCTCAGAATGGCAAAGCCGGGATTCAGAGCAACAAACTCTTTGAATCGGTGACTGTTTCTCAGCAGTAGTGCATACTCCTCTGTATAACTGCGGGCTCCAATTCACCCTGATAATGATGTGCTGCTCACTCATCGCAGTATTATCCTTGCCGTTCGTCCGAATCAGGTGGAGCGTTGGTTACAAGATAAGCTTTTGCTTCATACATCAGAGGCCCTCTTATTCCCCTAATCCGAGATAACGCATCGCTGTTAGGGCATATACCTTCGTTGCAATGACCATTTCCTCAATTGAGATATACTCATCAGCCTGATGGGCAAGAGCACCATTGCCAGGACCGTAAACAACTGTTGAGGAAATCCCCGCTTTACGAAGTAGCCTGCCATCAGTTGCAAAGGTTGCCATAAAGAAAATCGTACGACCAGCAAGCTCCCTTGAGGATGTTAGCAGTGTACTGGATAGCGAATCATCTTCAAAGTTAGGGACAGATGTACCCTCAAAGGCACTAAGCACCTCCACATCAAAGTTATTGGCTATACCTAGGTGATTTGCCAGCTCGTTCAGGAAAGTGGTAATCGTCTGAGTGGATTGCCCGGGCAGTATCCGGAAGTCCAGCTCCACCTCGCATTGGTCAGGTACAACATTTGCTACAACTCCTCCTGAAATCGTACCAACATTAAGAGTGGTTTTCGTTAATGCCTCTAAAACAGCACTAAGGGAATTCAACGCCTCATTTTCTCTTAGAAGTAATTCCAAGGCAGCAGAATCTATGCCCATTACTCCTGCAATCTGGTCAAGAAGGACATTCCGCTCAAGAGGAGGCGGAACTGTGGGTAACTCTTGCTTTAGCAAGGCAGCTAGGAAATCTAGCATCTTCGTAATGGCGTTTTCTCCCATGAGCGGCACACTGCCATGCGCTTTGCGTCCCTTAGTCGTTACCTTTACCCACACAGGGCCTTTTTCACCTATGCAGAGTGTTCGTCCCAAAGTTCCAGTCCCCGTTGGTTCGCCCACTATCGCTGCATCAGCTTGAATCTTCTCCCAGACATTATCAATGCACCAAGTGGTCCCCAAATCCCCTTGGCGCTCCTCATCACCCACCACGTTTAGAATCACCGTTCCCTTCAGCGGTACATCTAGATCCCGGAGCACACAAAGCGCCATAGTCATAGCAGCGACACCCCCCTTCATGTCTACTGATCCCCGACCGTAGATTCGTCCCTCCCGAAGCTCACCACCGAAGGGATCTACTGACCAATCATCGAGCCTACCCGGTGGTACAACATCTACGTGTCCATTAAAGAGGAGCCGTCGCCCCTCCTTCGCTCCCTTAAAGGTGGCTACCAAGTTCTCAATGCTAGGGTGGGACGCGAAGAACTCGGATGAGATTTTATGCTGTTCAAGATATCTGCCGACTAGGTGAGCGGATTCTGCTTCGCCTCGGGTTTCTCGGTCAAAGCTAGGGATAAGCACCAAGTCACGGCAAAGTGTCACCAGCTCCTCTTTAACAGCGTCTATGCGTTCTACAACGCGCTGCTCCCATTCAGTCAACGACATAGGAGGTTGAGTAAAATACTAAAGGATAAAACTGTGTTCACCGATAAAAGAGCAAATAGGAATTCATGGAAATGTCTGCCAATTCGGTTGAAGACAGATTATGGGAGATCTCTTGGAAAGGCCAGTTCGCAGTAATGCTGGACATTGTGACCCCAAAGCCTGGCAATGTTCACCGCTACTACGACCATCATGATACAAGACTTATCCACTTCATCGCCAGTATTGCAAGGCTAGGACAGCCCCTCTTCTTGGCAGCAAAACGAGGCGCAGAACTCCAGAGCAAACAGGACGCCTCTATGGTAGGACTGGGCGAACTAATCAAACTAGCAACCCAAGTAACAGTAGCCCCACACGGAAAGAATACACTACTAGGGACCATTCTCCTAATGGTTCCTCTAGCCACTTCAGCAGGTATCGATGTTCGTAGTCCCCGCTTCATCCCAGATCAACTCCGAAAGGGCATCACTCGACTCCTCAAAGAATCAACTGTTGAGGATGCCATAGGGCTTGTGCGCGCACTCCAAATCGCGAAGCCAGGCGGAGGTACACCTAACACCACAAAGTGGACAAGCAAACACAAGTCACTGGACTACAGGTCTCCTCAAACTATCACTCAACTCCGTACAGAAGGTTATACTCTTCGTTCTTATTTGGAGTTAGCTGCACCTTACGACTCTGTTGCGCAAGAATACGCCACAGACTTCGCCTACATATTCGATGTACTGTATCCTCAGTTCCTCCATGCTTTGAATCACTATACCAATGCGGAGAACGCTACTTTGAGTACCTTTATGTGGGAACTAGGTCAACGCCCGGACACATTCATCCAGCGCAAAGCAGGTCCTGAAGCAGCTGAAGAAGTACGCAGCCGCTCCCACTCTCTCTACACAAAGATGACCCGCACTCCTGAACCTCAGTGGTTAAAGTTGCTAGCGCCCTTTGATGAGTACCTCCGCTCGAAGGGGTCCCAGCTCAACCCAGGAACAACTGCAGATCTCCTCTCTGCCGCCATCTTTGTAGCACTACTCGCAGAGAACATAACTATACTTCTCTGAGATTAAGGCTCATATTTGAACGGATGCTTTGCATATTCTTTATCAGAGATTAGCTGTTTGATGGTAGGACGTCCCTCAATGGCACGTCGAATTGCGTGGCGCATTGCCTTGTAGTTGTTAATGACTAGACGGCGGCGATTCACTGCAGTTGGATGGACAAAGACATTAGCGATTATCACAAGCTTGTCCACTGCGGCTTCTGGGATGAATCCCTCTGCTACCGAATCAACAACCGCCTTGGCGCAGCCGGTCTGCGCGGGACCACCAAAGAGGCTAGCTTGATGCATACTATGATTAGCCACAGTTGGCACAAGCAATGTCTCAGGTCTAACAAGGAGGTTAGGCTCCAAGATTGCAAGTAGCGGTTCCATCCGCTCCTTCGGTGCAGCCTTCGCCTGAGCAAAGGCATACCCTACCGGGCCATCTCTGCGTCCAAGCATGAGATCGATGTGGGCGACTTCAGCACCAGACCCTGCTAGACCTTCACCGATTTTAAGCGAAAACTCCCGAATATGATTGGGTGTGAAGCCAAAGACGCCAAAACGGGCTTTGAGGGGCTTTTCGTGGGCAATCTCAAACTGCACTTCTTCCCTCTTCACCTTCTCTAGCTTCTCCAACTCGATTCGTATCTCTTCACGGTTCTCATATGTGAGGACTCCACCAAAGGTCAGCGGAAGCCTGGGCTTACCCACGCGGATCCCCATCATCTTCAAACCCGCCTTCACACCAGCCCCACCTGAGGCCACGATAAGTCGGGCTAGCTTCTGCACCTTTAGCTGTAGCGCAGACGCTTTATCGAACTTGCCTTTCTGCACTAGCTTGAGCATATCAACCCAAATGTCCCCGATGAGCTGAGCACTAGCCAGGATCATCCCAGAGCAGCCAGACGCTAGGGCAGGAAACACTACCTCGTCATGCCCACAGAGGACCTTGATTTTGTGACCCACCTTCTCCAAGACAGCGAGTATGAGTTTTAGTTGACCACTAGAATCCTTGATTCCAACAACCGAATCTAGTTCTGCAAGGTCCTCAACAATTTGCCACGGCATCTCCAATCCGGTGCACTGGGGAATATTGTAGAGCAGAATGGGAATCCCCACTTCAGCAACGAGACGATAATGCTCATAGAGCCCCCTCATTGTTGGGCGCAAGAAAAATGGCGACACAACAAGGCAGGCATCCGCACCAACCTTATCCGCATACTTGACCAGCTCCAAAGTAATCTTGGTGCTGCTAGCACCTGCACCCGCGATAACAGGCACTTTGCCAGCCGCTTCTTCTACTGCAACCTGCACAACACGCTTGTGTTCTTTAACACTAAGGCTTGTGAACTCGCCTGTCGTTCCGGCAGGAACAAGTCCTGAGACGCCCAACGTATCAATGCAGTGACGGATGAGGCGGCGAAACGCCGCTTCGTCAACCTTCCCGCCGCCCTTAACAAACGGCGTAACAAGTGCGGGATTCACGCCACCCGGTTCATATGTCATGCTCCTTCCACCTTCCTACTTTCTAGGGCTTGGGTATGGCTAGGTCCTTGGCTCCTAGCTTTGACATCTTGCCCTCAGGATAGTGTTCTTTGACTAGTCCATGAATCATCTGTGACCATTTGACCTTCTCTCTTGCGAGGTCACTCAACATCTGTGTTGAAGTCCACGGTGTATAAATCGCCATACTAGGTCCGGGTTCTAATTTGAAATATAGGGGCTGTACTGTTCTTACTAACTCCGGGGCCTCATAAACGCGGTTGTATCCTCCAAAGCTTTGCATCAGGATTATATGGATATCAATGGGGATGTCGATTGCTTGACGGATGGATGCGAGCTGGGGGATTGACATATCAGCAACGGGGTTGAAACTAGCTGCACCCAGCTCCTCGAGTAGTCTTCCGCCTGCTGGAGAAGCGTGTCCTGCAAATATACTGACTTT
>CBDVBC010000128.1:0-5387 GCA_965372125.1 Candidatus Hermodarchaeota archaeon
ATACACCAGCTACCGCCAACTTGGTGTCTTGATACCTAATCCGAAGGACTTGCTGAAAGGACATAAGCCGCATAGAGTTGAGGGAGCGCTAACCGTCGCACCCACTCCTGGTGCCTTCTTTAACATGCATGTTCTCGACTTTGAGTCCCTCTATCCTAGCCTCATTGACCATTATAACCTGTCATATGAAACTGTTGATTGCGACCATTCTCCATGCAGAGAGAGGAAGGTTCCAGGAACCAGCCACTATGTTTGTACCCAGCGACGAGGCATTTACAGTGCTTTAATTGGGGCACTTAAGGACCTGCGCATTCACTGGTTTAAACCTCAAATCCGAAAACCGTCCCTCTCTGAGGAGGAGCGGGAGCGAGCCAAAATCATATCAGACCTACTGAAGTTTCTTTTAGTGAGTTGTGGTGGAGTTTTAATCAGAATAAGAGGACTTGCGTGCCCACCCTTCGCAGAGTCTATGATGGCGTATGGTCGCTGGTCTCTAAGAACTAGTTGGACCTGGGCAGAAGAGAAGAGTATGAGACCTGTTTATGGAGATACTGATTCGCTCTTCTTAGATAATCCCACCCAAAAACAGGTTAAATGGCTTATCGCCAAAGCCAGAACGGACCTCGGATTGACTCTAGCTCTTGATAAGGTGTATCCTCTTTGTGTATTGAGTGCTGCGAAAAAAGCCTATTTTGGAATGCTCCCTGATGGAACACCAGATATCAAGGGACTAACAATCGGGAAATCGAGTTCGCCGCCACTATTCCGTGACATCTTTGCAGAAACCGTAGCTCAACTAGCTGGTGTAGATAACTTGGAAAAATTAGCGAAGGCTCGACCTAAAGTAGCAGATGTGCTACGACGGCGAATCGCTGAAATTAGGCGGGGGAGGTTCTCTGTCCCGGAAATGGAGCAACGAATCAGAATATGGAAGGATCCTAGTCAAAGAGAAGTTGATGGCGTACTGACACAACCGTACCAGGCTTGGCAACAGCTTGCTGACGCTGGCATCATAATCAAACGACGCGAAGAAGTGGCCTTTGTCAAAGTCAAGCCATTCAGATATGGTAAACGTACCTTCACGGTTAAACCAACTCAGATGGCGTCTAAAAGAGAAATCGATATCCCTGACTTTATCAGGCGACTCGAACTAGCCTTCCAGCAGGTACTTGAACCTCTTGAAATCCCCTTTCCCCGTGAGCCTTCAGCTAGACTTGACGAGTTCCTTTCCTCTGACCCCCAAGGCCAAGAGAGAGATCAAGAGACCTCCAGCGAAGAAAAGTGTCGGGTAAAGCGTTCCGACCCCCAAAAACGCCTAGTAGATTACTCCTAATTTTTAAACCGAAAAAAAGAAAGAGTGTTGATACCAGAGCACTGGGCTCAGATATCAACTTCTAGAGAAAGTTCACGGACCATCTCTTTATACCGGTTTCGGACAGTGACTTCGGTTACCCTTGCGACGGCTGCGATTTCTCGCTGAGTCCGGCGCTCGCCTTCCTGGATGGATGCAATGTAGAGACTGGCAGCTGCAAGTCCTGTTGGGTCCTTGCCCGCGGTGATGTTTATTGCCCGAGCCGCCTCGATGATTTCAGCAGCGCGTCGCTGGACGCGGCTACTCAGACTGAGGGACTCAGAAAAGCGCGGGATGAAATCAACGGCTTTGGCCACTGGAACGCGCATATCCAGCCTTCGGAGCAAGAGACGGTAGCAGCGACCAAGCTCCTTTCGATTAATACGACTATGATGAGCAATTTCGTCCAAGGTTCGGGGGACATGTCGAAGACGACAGGCAGCGTATACGCAGGACGCAACAATTGCTTCGATACTGCGCCCCCGGACAAGTCGCTGTTCAATGGCGCGGCGGTAAAGAATAGCAGCTGCTTCTTTCACTGGTCGCGGAATACTTAACTGGCTGGTAATCCGGTCCAGCTCACTCATAGCCCGGGCTAGGTTACGGTCGATACTCGAGTGAACACGAGTTCGAATCTGCCACTTTCGGAGCCGATAAATCTGAGCTCGAAGACTAGGTGCGAGCTTCCGACCATGAGCGTCTCGGTCTCGCCAATCAATAGTAGTACTCAAGCCCTTGTCATGAATCGTGTACGACATAGGGCTGCCGACTCGGCTTCGCCGATCCCGCTCCTCGCTGGTGAATGCCCGCCATTCTGGCCCGGTATCAATGACGTGGCTATCTATTACAAGGCCGCAGTTAGTGCAGATGACTTCGCCTCGTCTAGGATCACGAGTGACTTCGCTTGAGCCGCAGTCCGGGCAGCCATAGGTTTCAGGCTTGGTGCTTGGTCGAAGGCCGCGGACGCGCGATTGCTGGGGTGCTGTATGAGTTTCGTTAGCCATTTTTTTAAACCCCTGATTAGGGTTTGATGGTGTCAGGTACGGGAAACCGGAATGCAATGGCAGCTAGGCTGAAGGGTTTCTCTATAGCTTGAAAATAGGGATGGCAAGCTATGTTGCTAGCACCATATCTTCTAGCGATCAAGCGGAGGGACGAACGTGCCGCTGAATTTGGTACCCCGCACCAAGGTCGGCGAAATCCTTTTAAACTTCGCCACTTCTTCGCTCTCTTTCAGCCTATATAAATCTTACTATCTTGTTAGCTTGAAAACCCCTTCTAATGCAATTTTCGCAGCAATATGCCCCCATTTTGAGAAAAACAAGACTAAACCCCTGCCAGTCTTGCGGAAAGTGCGTGGATTTGTTTGATAATTTGCTGCACCGATTACAAAAGAAATAAATAGGAAGATTCAGTGTCGAATCCTTAATCGATTGTTAATCGGAGGTGCTAGTAACCTATGCCGGAAATAGTGATTGTTGTTTCATCTGATGGTTTTGTCCTCCAGCGGGTTGCTCCCTCTGAGGGCAGCTGCCGCTGACGTTTTCACGCCCGTCCACACTCACACAGGATATCCCCCTATAAAACCTGTAATACAAGGAGTTAAAATAGGGTTCCGTGGATATCCTTTTGTCGCCGCCTGTTGGGCGGAGACACAAAACGCCTGACTGAGGCGGGAGGTTACAACCCCCTTGGGGGTGGTGCCCGCCTATGATGCAGGAACCAAACACCAAGGAGGACACTTGTGTCCTGTTTGGGTAAGCTTTGGACAACGGCAGCTACTAGTCTGACCCACTTTTTTTGGGGAAAACAGGCATTCCAACACTACTAGGCTATTGAGTAGCTCAGAAAGGTTGGCTCTATACTCTAGTAGTGTTTGGGGTGCATACACTATATAGAGAGAAGGTAAGAAAATGCCAAACAATCCAGCTCCGTACATTAGCAAGCGCAGTGTCGCGCTCCGAGAGTCCAGCAAAGAAGCGGGAGCCCGAGGAAGATTCCAAGACCTCCCAGAAATCACTCTAGCCTCGGTTCGAGCGGAGGCTCGCGCCAGTCAACTCGCCACTGAGGTGCAAAGCATAATTAGTGCAGGCAAGGAGGCTACCGTTTTCCTAGCTTTCTGGCGAGACTTCCCATTAGCGCTTAAAGCTTATCGGTTCTACTCAACGCCGCACGGAAAACGCGGAAAACGGAAGAAAATGGGAGGCGGCAAGGTCGGCTTCTCCAGAGACATTATGGCCTACTGGGCAGCCCGAGAATTCTGGATTCTCGACCGGGCTTTCCGCGCAGGCGTTAATGTCCCAACACCAGCCCGGCACAGCGACAACATGTTCACCGCTCGGTTTCTCGGCGAAGATTTCAAACCAGCTCCGCTCCTGAAAGATGCTGACATCAAACATCCCAAGCGAATCTTCGATAAGATCATCGAACAGGTCTTTACATTGTATAGGGTTTTCCTGATTCATGGCGACCTATCAGCTTTCAACGTCCTCATGTTCCAGGATGAGCCTTGGATCATCGATTTTCCGCAGGCAATCGATTTTGCTTCCCGGCCAGGTCGACATAGGGTAACGGCGAAGGGGCGCCCAATCCTTCTACGTGATATCCGGAATATCTGTAGGTTCTTCAGGCGCTTCGGTGTTACTGCTGACGCTGAGAGCCTCTGCGATGAGTGCACAAGCCAAGTTGGCGAAACTGAACGCCTAGAAGCGTCTAGTCTAGTTCGATAAAGGGGGAACCGAGAAATCAGGTCGTGGTGAAAGTTATTCGTTCTGGGTGCGTGTAGATGTTCATTCGGGTTCCCCGGACGAAGCCGATCAGGGTGAGTCCTGCTGCTTCTGCGAGTTCAATGCCGGAATCGACGGCTGCACCGATTGACGCCAAGTAAGGCACTCGGGCAACAGCAGCCTTTAGGACCAAGTCGCCAGTCAGTCGTCCAGTACTGATTAGGACATTCTCGCTACAATCTTTTCCTTGTTGGAGCGTCCAACCAATGACGCGGTCAATGGCGTTGTGACGTCCCACGTCTTCAGCGATTACCTGAAGGTCCCCTTCAAGGTCTGCCACTGCAGCACCATGTGTTCCTCCGGTTAGACGGAATATTGGCATCGACTTGTTTAACGCTTTGATTGCGTTTGATATGATTTCAGGCGATATTTTCAGTTGGGATTGAATTGGAGGAAGATCACAGGCACGCCAAGTACCCAAAGCACCTTCGTCTGGTCCACAGATACCCGTAACAAGCCGGGCACTAGGACGAAGAGATGCGAGCTTCTCATGAAGCAGACAATCATCAGAAAGGTGTACCTTTGCAAGTCGATTACGCACTCTTAGTTGTATAATATCCTCTACACAAGAAATAATGCGAGAGGTGAAGAGTAAACCAATGATGAGTGGAGTAGGTTCAGCTAGAATAGTTCGGATGAAGGCAAAATTCTCTTCGCCCTTGGAGTCCGATAATACGATACGGAGCCCCGCCTCACGTACAACGACATCTTGTGTAGCTTCACACACACCTTGCTGGCATCGCTGGATAGTAACTTTTCGTGTGCTTTCCATTGGCAACAGCCCTGCAATCTTCTGAGCAAGACAGAGGTATTACTTCTTTTATCTGCAGCGACTTGCCGAATATCAAGGGGGAAAAACGAGAATTACTGAATCAAGCCATGGTAAGGATTTGGGACTAGAGCAGACTCCGTCATGGTCATCCACATACTTTGTCTTTTAGTGCCATACAACCCATCAAAACTAATGAGAGCAGAAATCCAGCACCCATGCACAAAGGCAAAAACACCCAAAAAGCACTCGTAAAAACTGTTGGGTCGGGTGTGAAAGGCCAACTCCCCATAGAATAGAAATACGAATAGAAAAAGGCGAAACCAACCCCGAAAATGATGCCTAAAATAATGAAACCAACTACATAATAAACCCACGAATATCTTGCCATATCATTGTTCCTCCTAATTTCTGATGACCCCATATAAATGTTCAAATATAAAAAATCATACCTAGCCAGTGTATCTTCAGGGAGGAGCGG